>NZ_JBQXDJ010000112.1:0-7342 GCF_052601015.1 Chitinimonas violaceus
GCCTCTGCCTCCTTAAGCACGGTGATGATTTGGCTGTCCGAAAATCTCGATTTCTTCATTTTGTAGAACTCCCTCTATCCGAGAAAATTCTACTTCTGCACACCCCTATTTTCCGGGGGGATTACCAGACCTTGCTAATTGACAAGTCCTGCAAGGTGCTGATCAAGGGATTCAACGGGGGTATCAATACCGGAAGATGCAGGTTCCAGGAGAGGAGCGATTCACCGAGACACCCGACAAGAACAGGTTTTCGCACCCGCATGATGCTTTGCAGTACGTGGCGCTTGGGCACTTGGGCAATCCTGGGAATGACGAATCCAAGGGCAGGCCGAAGTCACGTGATCCGCGAAGTTATAAGACGGCATAACCCAGTAGGTACACAAATTACTGTCCAAAGTGTGTGTCTACGGTTATCAGGACAGGTCACTTCAGATGTTCATCGGCTCGCAAGCGGTCGGTTATCAGATCGATAAAGCTGCGTACCTTGGCTGAACCAAACTTGCTCTCCCTGTGCACGATATGGATGGGCAAGGGCGCATTTTCGTACTCAGATAAAACAATCTTCAGTTCACCTGCCGCCAGATAGGGTGCTATCTGGTAGGACATCAAGCGAGCAATACCGAGACCACAGCGGGCTGCCTCGATGGCAGCATCATTGCTGGTAACTGTTAACCGAGGTTTTAACCTGACATTGAAGGGGGAGGATTCGGGACCGAACTTCCACTCCACCGCTGATGAGACCCCTGTCGCGGCAATAATCGTCTGCTTGTGCAAATCCTGCGGCAGTATTGGGACACCATGTCGTGCCAGATAATCAGGTGACGCGCAAAGTACGCGTTTTACCCAGCCAACTCCAATAGCCCGCATGCTTGAATCGGGTAGATGACCAATCCGCACTGCAACATCGATCCCCTCTTCCAGCATATTGACAACCCGATCCAGAAATATCGCTGACACTGTTACATCAGGGTTGCGATTCAGGTATGCGATGATGCCGGGCATGACAAACATTTTGCCGAACAATACCGGTGCAGTGACCGTCAGATGTCCACGAGGGGCAGCGTTATTTCCGGCAGCTGCCTCGTCAGCCTCAATCACCTCCTCCAGGATGCGACGCGCGTCATCCAGATAGCGCTGACCGGATTCGGTAACACGCACATAACGGGTTGTCCGGTGCAGCAACTTAACCCCCAGCTTTGTTTCCAATGACGAGATAGCCCTGGTAACGGCTGGTGGTGACATCCCCAGTCGCCGTGCGCCCCCGACAAAACTCTCCTCTTCGCTCACTGCCACGAACACCGTCATCAGGTGCAGCTTGTCCATATTTCATTCCTTTTAGTGGAATAATCTATTGCATTGTATGGATATTCTTCAATTTCATGTACATAGGTAGAGTGGTGTCACTCGCAACGCATTGGGTGGTGCGAGTTGTAATCCACCTAGCCAAGGAAACCATCATGAGCCGAATCAGCATCCCAACCGTTGAGCAATCCGTTGAAGCAAGCAAGCCACTCCTAGCTGCCGTTAAGCAGCAACTAGGCATCGTTCCCAACTTGATGAAACTGGTAGGCCACAGTCCAGCAGCACTGGAGGGCTACCTGTCACTTAATGGTGCGTTGAACAAGGGCAAGCTGGATGCAGCATTGCGTGAGCGAATCGCCTTGACGATTGCCGAGTTCAACGGCTGCAATTACTGCCTCTCTGCCCACACCTATCTGGGCTTGAATGTGGTCAAAATGACCGAAGCCGAGATTGCTGCAGCCCGTGACCACCACAGCAGCGATACAAAGACAGCAGCCGCCTTGCACTTTGCCTTTCGGGTGGCTTCTGAGCGTGGCCGGGTGAGTGATGCTGATCTAGTCACACTGCGCCAAGCGGGCTTTGATGAAGCAGAGGTCGTCGAGATAGTGATGGTGGTCGCCCTCAACGTACTGACAAACTACATCAATAATGTCGCCCAGACAGATATTGACTTCCCCGTGGTCTCTGCCAAGTAGGCAAACCTGTTCACATCTCTCGTTACCACATTCAATTCTGGAACCATCATGACAGAGACCACACATGCTATACGTCCGCCAACTCCACCATTCAGTCGAGAAGACGCGATAGTTAAGGTGCGTGCTGCCGAAGACGGTTGGAATGAACGTGATCCCGCTAAAGTTGCACTTGCATACACGACAGATAGCCGCTGGCGCAATCGTGATGAATTTCTACACGGTAGAGAAGCAATAGTGGCTTTCTTGACTCGAAAATGGCAGCGTGAGCTCAGTTATCGCCTTATCAAGGAACTCTGGGCTCACACCGATAACCGGATTGCTGTTCGATTTGCTTATGAATGGCACGATGCCACCGGGCAGTGGTATCGATCCTATGGTAACGAGAATTGGGAGTTTGATCGTAGTGGCTTGATGGCGATTCGCCATGCCAGTATTAACGACTTGAAGATCGTGGAGTCGGCTCGGCTTTTTCATTGGCCGCAAGGCCGTCGCCCCCTTGATCACCCAGGACTAAGTGATCTTGACTTATGATCGCTGACCAACAGCCAATGAAACCAGTGAGATAGTGTAACGATTCAAAAATAGGAAAAGTGTAGAACTGCCTGGAAACTAAGGCTGATATAGTCCTTCGCTAAGCCAATCAATATGTTGCACATTTGATTGGCCATCGGGTCAAGGCTTCTTATAAGAGTGTTGAGTAACCTAAAAGTAATGTTGTTCACCAGCATGGCGAGCCTGAATTCTTGCTCGACAAGTCCTTCAAGGTGCTCATCAAGGGATTCAACGGTGGATATCAGTACCGAAAGATGCTGGTTCCGGGCGAGGAACGTTACACGGAGACGCCAGATAAGAACCGGTTTTCGCACCCACATGATGCTCTGCAATACGTGGCGCTTGGGCACTTGGGCAATCCTGGGAATGACGAATCCAAGGACAAACCGAAATCACAGCGTATACACAATTACAAGACGGCGTAGGATGCTGTCTGAGCTTTAGGAGCGATTTTTAAGGAGACGTGAAAGCGCTGCGGCATAAGCCACCGAGTCTTCACGTTTGTCCACAGACAAAACTAGTACTACTAGTTCGTCATTTTCGACGGTGTATACCAAGCGATAACCTTGCTTCAGCAACTTAATCTTGTAGCAGTGTTGCAAGCTGCCGTGCAGCTTAGCGCCAGGCATACACGGTTCATCCAGCCTCTTTTCTAAGAGTTTTTTCAAGGGTTCTTTTATTGAACCGTCTAACTTTTTCCATTCAGTCAGGGCCTCAGGCACAAACTTTAGGCGATATTTATATTTCTGAACCATGTGATTCAAAGGGTATCGATATCAACTTCAATTGCCTGATCTCGCTTGGCAAGACGTTTTTTCAACAACGGTGTCATCGCCAAGTCTTCAGCCAGTTCCGTCAATGCTTCGAACAACTTCGGCTCAACCATGTAAAACGCAGCTTTGTTGTGGTTCAACACCGCGACGGGCCTGGGACCGGCTTCGCTTAAGACCTTCGATGGGTTCTTCTTAAAGTCAGTCAAGCTAATGGTGAGATTGGTAAGAAGGGTTTCCATTTCTACTGCTCCTTAATAAATTTGTCTCCAAATTACACGCTTAAATCAGTGCTGTATTCGGCTCTTTTTTTGGAGTGTAGCACCTTGATCCGCGCATCCGCAAAATTTAGTCGGCCAAAGTACCTGACTGGTAAAACTGCCATTTTTGCCCGTCTGCTTCGGTGTCGATGATCATTTTCACGGCGTCCAATAATTTCCACCCTTGTATGTGTAACCATCCTGTGTTCCAGCTGGAAAATCTGTGATGGTAAACAGGGGTTTCATTGACGAAGTTCGGCGTCAACACCGGTAACAACCCCTACATTGCCGCCATTCCCGCATCTCCGAATGGCCAATCATGCAAGGCGACGCAGCAACACTCATCGATACCGGCAAGGCCCAGCAGCAATACGGGCTGGTCCGTCATTACACCTACATCAACGGTGATCCCTGCCTGCTAATCCGGCCTGCTGTACCTAGGCTGGGCGCCAATGCCTTTGCGATCCGCCAGGATGACCTATGGCGCTGGCGTACCGATTGTGAAGATGTACGCATGGTGGCCAAGGCCGCTGTGCATGGTGCGCAAGTCATGCAGCTTGATCCCACCCCGCAGACCTGGACACAGATTGTCACTGTCATTCAGGATGGGCTCGACGAGTTGCACACGATGCCGCCTGCACCCAAGCAGCAACGCGAGGTGGTTGGCGAGATTGAGGTCATTGCCAACGGAAGACGGTTCACCAAGGACATCTACCAGTGAACGAGTTGGCAGATGATCGCTTGGTCAACGTCCGGGTGAGTAAGCGCATCGATCCCATTGCTGCCGAGGCGGGTCGATCCTTTCTTGGGCGCAGTGACGAGCAGGCGCAAACTGCCAGTGATCCGCTCGACACTCCCGCGATGCAAGCGCTGTTCCGTCGTCTGGTGGGTTATACCCGGCGTGAGATGGACCTGCAAGCCGAGAACCGGGCGCAGATCGCCATCGACCACGATTACTACGACCATATCCAGTGGAGCGTCGAGGATGCCCAGACGCTTCAGGCGCGTGGTCAGCTACCCGCTGTCTACAACAAGATCGCCACGTCGGTTAACTGGGTGCTCGGTACCGAGCGCCGTACCCGCGTCGATTGGAAGATACTGCCGCGCAATAGTGATGGCGCCAAAGCGGCAGAGCGCAAAACCCAGTACCTGAAGTACATCGCCGACGTGAACAAGGCGGGATTCGAGCGTTCCCAAGCTTTTGCGGATGCCGTCAAAGGCGGAATCGGTTGGGTGGAGGATGGTGGCCAGAACAATGCGGATGGCGAGCCGCTGTATTCACGCTATGTCCCTTGGCGCGAAATGCTGCCCGACAGTGCTGCCAAGCGCCACGATATGGGTGATGCGCGTTATCTGATCCGCCAGAAATGGCTGGACGTCGATGTGGCGGAACAACTTAACCCAACCCGTACCTGGGTCGTGCATAACGCCACCCGTGATTCGGATGCCTTGGGTAGCAGTAGTTGGTTTACCGATGATTTCCCCGACCAGGATGAGGAACAAGGGAAGCTGGGTGATGGCGTCTATGCCCGCCAGCGTGTCCGGGTCTTCGAAGTCTGGTACCGGGTTCTCGCCAAGGTAAAGAAGATGTTTGGTGGCGACTTCCATGGCAAGGAATTCGACCCCAATGATGCGGTGATGCGTGCTGCTTTAGATGGCGAGCTATGCCATATCGCCGAGCAGCAGCAAATGCAGATGCGGGTGGCTGTATTTACCTCTGCAGGCTTGCTGTACGAGGGCCGTAGTCCCTACAAGCACGACCGCTTCCCCTATACCGCCTTCATCGCCTATCGCCGAGACCGGGATAGCACCTTCTACGGCCTTGTTCGCGGCGTGCGCGACCCACAGGATGCGTTCAACAAGCGCATGTCCAAGGCGCTCTATGTGCTCTCGACCAACAAGGTCGTGATGGAGAAAGGGGCGGTCAAAAACGTCGAGAAGTTACGTGATGAAATGGCCCGTCCCGACAGTGTCATTGAACTGGAAGACGGTAACCTGAAGTTCGATCTGAACGTGGATCGTGATCTTGCTGCCGCACACCTGCAACTGGCCGAAATTGATGCCCGCATGGTGCAGGATATCTCGGGTATCACCGACGAGAACCTGGGGCGCAATTCCAATGCCCGCAGTGGCCGAGCTATCGAGGCACGGCAGGACCAAGGTGGTGTAGCGACCTCGGAGCTATTTGATAACTTCCGCCTCGCCATGCAGTTGCAGAGTGAGATACAGCTCAGCTTGATCGAGCAGTTTGCGCCACAAGACAAACAAATCCGCATTACCAACGCCAAAGGCGGGTTTGAGTTCCAGTCAATCAACGACGGACTGCCCGAGAACGACATTGTCGGTACCAAGGCCGATTTTGTGGTCAGCGAGCAGGACTATCAGGCAACAATCCGGCAGGCACAGGTACAGATGCTGTTCGAACTGGCTGCCAAACTACCGCCCGATATCGCCATTGGCATGCTCGACTTGATCATCGACCTGATGGATGTCCCGAACAAAGACGAGCTGGTTCAACGCGTGCGCAAGTTGACGGGCCAGCGTGACCCGGATGCCGAACAGACGCCGGAAGAAATCGCCGAGCAACAAGCCCAGCAGCAAGAACAGGCAGAACAGACCGCGCTCGCCAAGCGTGCCGCCATGGCCGATGTAGCGCAGAAAGAGGCAATGGCTGAACAGACGCGCAATGCCGCTCAGTTCCAGCCAGTAATAGATCAACTCGAAGCGTTAATGAAGATTCAGGGTAAGCAATACGCCCTCGCCGTGGATCAACTTGAAGCCAGGTTCAAAGAACAACTTGGCAGCCTCAAGGCAGCCATGCGCGACAACCAATCCCAAACCAATACCCAGCGGCCAAACAGGAGGGCCAGCAAGTCATGAGCAACAGCCAAGCACAATCAGATTACGACGACGGTTTGACCGACGAAGAACGCGCCATCCTGGACGAGACCAGCGACGTCGATGACGACCAACGCACCCTCGGCGAGATGATGGACGCGGGTATGGACCATGAAGACGACGAAGGTGGCGATGTAGACAGCTATTCAGAGGACGAAGAAGACGACCAGCACGCCGACGAGGAAGTCATCGAGCAGGAAGCGGAAACCGAGACGGAAGTAGAAGCCCAGGTAAAGGATGAAGCTGCGGCCACCGAAAAGGAAGCAGCCAATTCAACTGACACCACCCCCGTCACTGAACAGCGCTTCAAGCCGCAACCGGTTCAGTACGCGGTACCGGAAGTGCCCGACGATGCCAAACAACAACTCGCCGACATCAGCAAGCAACAATTGGCCCTGGCCAGCCAACTCGACAACTTTGAGATTGATGGCGCTGCCTACCATGCGCAGTTTCAGGCGCTGAACGAGAAAGCGCTCGACCTGCGTCTGGCAATCCGAGACGCTGACAATGCAAAGTCATTCAACACGCAAAACGCACAAGCAGCCGAACAGGCAGCGTGGGCACAAACCTGTGATGCGTTCCTGACGGCGCACAAGGCAACCTACGCTGACAACAAAGATATGACCGCCTGGCTTAATGAGGCGGTGATCCAGGTCGCCAATGACCCTGAGAATGCGGGGCTCAATGGCTGGCAGACCCTGGAAAAAGCACACGGAATTGCACGCGCAGAGGCCAAGTTGTTTGCGCTGATTGAATATTGACCCACCCTGCCGATTGAATATTGACCCAGTGATGGTTGCCGCCGTTTGACCGGCGACTGTGCATAACTATATCTCTACGGGCTAGTCTCACCCGTGGATTTTCC
>NZ_JBQXDJ010000113.1:0-6999 GCF_052601015.1 Chitinimonas violaceus
TCCACTCACCCCCTTCTCCTTCAGGTAGTTCGCCACCGTGTGCGCACGCCGTTCCGACAGCGCCTGGTTGTAATGCTCACTCCCCAACCGGTCCGTGTAGCCCGTGATCGTCATCCGCTCTATCCGCGCATAGCCCTGGCTCAGCTTGCGCGCCAGCTCGTCCAGCTTCGCCTTCCCTTCCGGCAGCATGTCGCTGCGGTCCGATCCATCGAAACGGAACAGCGCGCCCGCATCCAATCGGATGTTCTCTGTCGTGGTCTGCATCGGCTCCATCGGCGGGACCGGCAGCGGGGCTTGTACCTGTGGCGCGCCGCAGCGTTCCGCGCTGCTGCTACCCTGGCTCAGCATGTCTTCCGCAATCTGGATATACGGCTTGGCATGCCGCCAGCCTTGCTGGTTGTATTCATTCCCGGCATGCACCAGTTCCACTTCGCCGCAGGCAACCCGCTGCGCAGCGCAGCGGAAGCCGGCGTGTTGTTTCAGCTGACCCAGCCGCTGCCACAGGTCCGGCCGCAGTTTGGCGGCGCCGTTCACCAGCGGGGTCTGGTCACCCGGGTTGGGGGTGGTGTTGGTTTCCAAGGCGCTGATGATCTTCACCGATTCCGTCAGCGCTTCCTGTACAAACGGGGACCGGTCGTTGCGCGTGTATTCGTGGAACGAGACATCCAGCCAGCATTGCGCTTTCGACAGGTAGTAGTCCGCCACCGGGACCGAGGCACCCCTTTTGCCGTCATTCAGCGCCTTGATCCGCCCCTGGGTGGCGGCGTAGCCGTTCTGGTCGGCAGCGACCGCCTGGTCGCTGATCCGGTCCGAGGCCGGGGTCAGGGTCGCGCCCCAGCCGGCGGCGCTCATCCCGATCACGCCCATCAGCAACACGCTTTGCGCTATCTGCTTCTTTGTCTGTTTCATGGCTACCTCTGTCTTGATTTGCCCGGCCCGCGACCCTTTCCGGTCCCGTTGCTTCCGGTCCCGTTGCCCTAGCGATCTAAACTCACGTTCACGTCCGGGTCCTTGCCCTTGAACAAGGTCTCGTCAAACTTGAACCGCAGCCGTAAATACACCCCCTTGGCCGTCTGTTCCGGTCCGCTCAGGTCCCGATCGCGGAAGCCGGTCCAGTTGTACCCTGCCGACAGCCACAGGTTCTGGGCCAGCAGGTAGCCCAGTTCCATCCCGTAGCTGTATTGCCGGCTTTCGCCTTGCGGGCTGCCCAGCAGTCCAGCCATCAGGCCGATGTCCCAGTTCTCGGTCAGGTCGTATACCCCGCGGAGGCTGCCCAGCCAGGCGCGGTAAGTCTTCTGACTGGCGTTCAGGGTGTCGTCGGTGGTCTGCTTGCCCGCCAGCCGTCCGGTGAACCACCACGGTCGGCTCGGGTGGTAGTCCATATGGCCCGAGACGATGTGGGCGTTGTAGTGGTCGCCCCCTGCCCCATTGTTGGCCTGTGGCTGCGAGTCGTCCTTCACCATCTTGTATTCGTAGCGCGCGAGGCCGTTCACCCGGTTGTTGTCGACCGGCCGCCAGGCAAAGCCGACCTGGGCGCGGTCCTGTTTGGCGTTGCCCATTTTGGCAGTGCCCGTGGCGTTGTCGTTGTTGAGGGTCCACAGCAGGTAGTTGCGTGCCAGCAGGGTCCAGTCACGATTGAGCTTGCGGGCGAAGGCCAAGGTGTTCAGCCATTGGTTCTGGCTCTGGTCGCCAATCACCTGCTTGTTGTCGAACACGCGCCGCCATTCGAGTTTGGCAGAAGCCTTCCACAGCGGGCTAACGGCGTAGTCCAGACCGGTGGAGACGGCAGCGGCTTCCTGTTGCACCCCTTTGAGGATCTGCAGGTACTCGACATTGGTGTTGGCCGCGACGCCCTGACTCAGGTTCCAGACGTTACGGACACCGGAGGCCAGCTGCTGGTCGCGGATGTCGGCCATCTGCACCGATTCGGCATCGCGCAGCCGGTATTCGCTGAAGACGTTGCCGCCCGGCATATAGCTGCTGTCCACCCCGGCGATGAAGCTGTTGCTCTTGTCCGCGGCGCCCAGTGAGTAGGCGGAGGCAAGTCCGGTCTGGCCTTCGTAGCGGCCGTACAGCTTGCTGCGTTCGGTCAGCAGGTATTTGGCGCCAGCGCCATAGCGGTGCTGATCAACACCATCGACACCGCGTTCCACATCGCCGCTCAGCGAGAAGCGGTCCGTCACCTTCACGCCGGCGCCAAGCCGTACCGTGGTGGCGTCCAGCGCCTGGGTCGTGGCAGCGCCGGTTGTGCTGTTCACCGGGGCGAAGGTACGGGTGACCTGACCGGTGACCGGGTCCAGGAAGGTGTTGTTCTCACCGTTGCCGAAGAAGCCGCCCGTGCTGGTATTGCCGGCTCCCAGCGGGGCGGTGTTGCTGGCGATCAGGGCGGTGCTTGGCATGCCGATGGTTTCTTCGGCGTGCTGGACCGAGAGGTCGAGGTTCAGCCAGTCGGTGGCCTGGACGGCGACGCCGATCTGCTGGCCTTCACGGTTGGCATCGGTAGCCCGTTGTTCGCTGCGGATTGCTTCGCCGTAGACCTTGATGTTGTCGGTGACCTTGACTGCGCCCTTCAGGCCCGCTTCACCCTGCCCGCCGCTGATGCCGGCCGTGGTGTTGTTGAAGCCGACCTCGCTGCGGTTGTAGTAGGCCTTGGCCTGTACCTGTTCGCTACGGTGCGCCAGCTCCACCCGGACGGCATCGCCATCACGTTCGCGTTTCGATTCGCCGGACTGCCCGCTCGGGGTGGTGTACACATTGTTGCCCACCGAGTAGGTCGTCGAGATCGTGCGGGCGAATTCCGCCACGAAGCCGGTATGGGTGCCCAGCTGATAGCTGAGGTTGGCGCTGCCCAGGCGATACGGTGACAGAGGGTTCTTGTCATCGACGAACGAGCCGCCAACCCAGAGCCTGTCCCAGGGGTTCACCTGCCAGTGACCACCGGCGACCCAGAAGTCTTCACCGCCCTGGTCGACCTCGTAGGTGATGCGCAGGGATTGTGGATCACCATCGGGCGTCAGCGCGGCGATTGGTTGTTTGAGCAGGATGCGGCCGTCAAACGGTTCGAACGCATAGTCGACGAATCGGGTCAGCGGGGTCACCCGTTTGATGATGCCAAGCTGGTTCTTATCCCGTACCACCAGTTCGACCTTCTCGGTATTCTCCACTGCGCCGTTGTTACGGACAGCGTAAGGGCCGGAGGTGCCGTTGCCCGGGTACTCCTCGACCACCTGTTTGAGCCGGTCGCGCGTGGCGAAGGCGCTGCCGCGTATCCAGCCCTGGTCCAGATGACCACGCAGGCCGGTGGCGGTACGGTTGTACAGGCCGAGCTTGCGTTGTTGCAGGCCGGTATCGCCGATGGTCTCGTAGCCATCCTCGGTGGTGAAGTCACCGTACAGGGCGTAGTTCTTGTTGTTGTCGACGCGGACATACAACCGGTCAGACGAGCGCGCGTCGAAGCCCTGGGTCGAGCTGTCGCCATACACCGGGTAGAACGATTGCGGCTGGATGTCCCGCATCATGCGTGAGCGGGTTTCCTTGTCGGAGTCGAATGCGGCGGTCAGCAGGGTCTGGCCTGAGATCACCCCTTTGAGGAAGAAGGCCGAGCGGGCATTGGCGTTGGCCTTGCCGTTGCTGTACTGCCTGCCCCAGGTGGTCAGCTCACGCTCGAAGGTGTCGTTGAAGCGGGTGGGCTGGATGGCGTTGCTCGAGAAGCGCCGCCGGCTGATCACCCCTTCGATCAGACCCGCGGCGATCATCTCGCGCAATTCCGGTATGAAGCGGATCACCCCTTGTGCGCTGGCGTAGCCGGCGGTGACCCGCAGCTTCACGTCCTGAGCGGTCGAGGGAGCGAGCAGCTGGAAGGTGGCGATGCCATCCTTGACCTCAACCTGTACGCCGGGCGTGACACGGTCCAGGTCCTTGCCCTGCGGGCCCAGCTCGTCGGTCTTGGCGTCGGGCAGCAGGATGCGGCCGCCGTCGGTTTCCACCGTCAGATACTGCTTCCCACTCATTGGGGCGCCCTTCAGGTCCTTCAGCTTCACGGTAACCGTGACGGCCGATTGCCCATCCGCCGGGACGCCGTCGCGGTCGGTGGTGACGATCAGCTCGCCCACCCCCTTGTTCGACCGGTAGTCCGCCGCGCCTTCCTGCTTGTTCAACCATTCCGAGGTGTCGGGCCGTCCCTGGGTCTCCAGGCTGCGGATGACGTCCGCCGATTGGGCAGAGCCCATCAGACACATCCAGGCCAGTTGAGGCAGTCCCAGTCCCATCGCCACGGCGCTGTGCCGTATTGCCCCCAGCTTGCACCGGGCTTCGCCGCCTTGGCGAGCCATCTCTCTCTTAGCGCGCATCGGCTTCCCCCTTCTGGCCCAACGGTGTGCTTCTTGGCTTCACGATCGTCTGGTTGGCGCTGTCGGTTCCCTCTCGCGGGTAGTCCGGCGCTTTGCTGCGGAACATCAGCCCCGGTCCTCCCTTGCGTTCCGTTTCCACGCTGCGCGCTTCGCCCTGGCTACGCCGGGCCTTCACCTGCTCCAGCACCGTGTTCGAGCACGACCCTTCCGCGAAGTCCCCTCGCATCAGTTCGCCATTCTTCACGTCCAGCCACAGGCTGTTTGCATCCCCCAGGTTCCGGTTCGAGGTGGTGGTCAGGTAGCTCTTCAAGGGCAGAGTCCGACCATCCACCTTCAGCACATGCGACTTCGGTGACAGGCCGCAGTAGCTGTACTTGCCCTCGACGTCGGTGATGAAGAAGGTGCCGTCCTCCAGATACAGCCGGACACCTGGAATGCCGAGCTCCTCCTGATCCTGGATGTGGTTGTTGTTACAGTCGACGAACACCTTGCCCAGCAGGCAGGCATCGCTGGTGAAGACACCGGTCGTGACCTTGACCTTGGCGCGGGCTTCGTTCGAGCAGCGCTGGCGGTCACCCGAGCAGGCCGTCACCCGGTTGATCCCGTCACCCCGCATGGACAGGATGCCGACGCGTACCCGGTAGGTCAGGGTCAATTCAGCCTGTTGCGCCAGGGTGCCGACGGTGAACGTCAGCTTTGCACCCGGCTTACCTGCCGGATCAGCCAGTGCTTGCGAGGCGCCGCCCTTGACGGTCAGCCAGGCGGTGCCATCGAGGTAGCTGAAGCCGGCTGGCAAGATATCGTCGAGCACCGCGTTCAGCAGCGGTACGGTGTCCTGGTTCCTTACCGTGATCGTGTAACGCACGGTGTCGCCGATCTCTGCCTGGTTGACCGAGGCCTGCTTCATGATCAACACACCGAGTGGTTTGCCGACCAGGCTGACCGGGGTCGGGCTCGGCTGACCGGTCGGGGTCGGATTCAACAACGGCGGCGGTGGGACCTGCCCTGCCGGCAGGCCGGAGACCGGGGCCACGTCGATCGAGGACGACTGCGTCACCATACCGGTCGGTGGGTTCTGCGGTTGACCATCGGCCGTGAAGGTGAAGCCGGTCCGGTTGACGCCGCTGCCCGGATTGGTCGAGCTGGCCAGGCCGGTGTTGAGCAACGCATCGGTCGGAACCGGGTTGGCGCCAAAGTTGACATGCACCACGAAGCTCATCACACACGATTCGCCCGGTTGCAGATCAAAGCCGCCGGTGAGCAGGGAACTGTCGGTCAGGCCGTTGTACTGGCTGTTGCCCTGGCAGACCGTCGTATTGGGGCCATTGCTGACCGCGAAGCTGCCGGGCAGCAGGCTGACGCCACCGCCGCCATTGGCGGGCAGGCCCGCACGGAAGGTCGAGGTCAGGTTATCGTTGACCTGCACATTCGCTGCCGTGATCGTGCCGGTGTTGCCTACCACCAGACGGTAAGGCACATCGAATATCCGGCCGCCGAGGAAGTTCGGCGTACCGGCCCGCTTGAGGACGGTGAGCCGTGGGGTCGAGATCGGGGTGGTGACCGTACAGCTGGCGCAGGTACCGCTGCTGGAGGTCACCGCGTTGACCAGCTGGGTCACCCCGGCAGGGATCGGGTTGTTCACCGTAACCGTGAAGGTCTTGGCCTGGGAAGAACCTGCCGTGACCGTCAACGTCTGAGTACAGGTGGTACCGCCTGCGGCACAGCCTGGACTCCAGCCTTCACCACTGCCGGTATAGGTCGTGCCAGCCGGAGTGGTTTCGGTCAGGGTTGTGGTGGCAGGACCCACACTGGTGGTTTCGCGGATATCGACATTGTAGGTCAGCACATCCCCGGGCCGGGCCAGATAGCCTGCCGGTACTGCGGCGCCATTCACCAGGCCCAGGGTCTTGGAAACGCTTGGGTTGCCGCCAGGCACCGCACCGGTCGTCTTGGCGCACAGCCCGTCGCTCGACGCATTGTTCGCCCCGACTGCCGGGATGGGGTTATCGCAACTGGCGGAACGCGGGTCGCCGCCGGTGCTGGTGAGCATGACGCTATTGGTCAATGCACCCGTGGTCGTCGGGGATACCGCCACCGTGTAGCTGACCACCAGATTGGCGCCGGCAGCCAGATTCGGCGTGCCGCTGCAAGTCACAATCTGGGCTGCGGCACTACAGGTCAGCGGTGCGCCGGCAGTCTGGGCGGTAAAGGTCAGGCCGGTGGGCAAGGTATCGGTAAAGGCCACCAGTCCGGTGGTTGCGCTGCCGCCGATATTGCTCAGCGTGATGTTATAGGTACCCGGATTGTTGGCGGTGAAGCTGGCCGGACCGGTCTTGGCAACCCGCAGTGTCGGTGGACCGGCCTGTACGTTGGTGAAGGTACAGACCACGGCACCGGTGGTTGCTGCAGCATTCAGCGTGACGGTACCGGTGGCCAGATTCGGCGTGGCGGTGCCGCCGGCACCCAGTCCGGTACAGCTGATGCCGGTCAAGGTATAGCCTGGCGGCACAGTTTCGGTGATGGTGGTCACGCTGCCAACCGTGGTCACCGACTGGACCGGCCCTTGTACACCGGTGCCTGGTGTGACCGTGGTCAGGGTCTGATTGGTGACCCCATTGGTGCCGGTAAAGCCGAAGGGCCCGACCCCGCC
>NZ_JBQXDJ010000114.1:0-6672 GCF_052601015.1 Chitinimonas violaceus
GACGGGCTGGTTGGCAACAAAAGCGCGCTGGGGGACTGCAAGCATGACTGAACTCCGATAATAAGGAGTCAATCAGCTTGGACACTGTCCAGCGACGGCGATAGATGCTGGCCTCCGGGCATTTACGCACATAGACGTCATTGCCAGTTTCTCCTTCCATCCTATCGCGACCATCCTCCCCCACTAAGGTATCGCTGCCGGCATCGCCCACCAGATGGTCGTCACCGGTGTTGGCGACGTTGCCATAGCCGCCTGCCAGATAGTCAGCCCCATCGCCACCTTCGAGCTTGTCGTTGCCTGCACCGCCAAACAAGGTGTCGTTACCGGCCATGCCACGCAACAGGTCTCTGGTGGCGCCACCGACGAGCTGGTTGTTGTTGGCATCGCCATCAATCAACGTCTCAAAGCCACCTGGCACGTTCTGCGCAGCGATGATCTGCGCGATAACCGTTGCTGACAGGGCATTACCGCCTTTGGGTTGCACGTAGGCAATTGCGGCGTCGCCACCATTGAAATGGTTCAGTACCCGCACGCTACGGCTGGCGTCGTTTACCGCGCTGATGATCAGATCTTTGCCATCCTGCTTGAAGCTGAGCTGGGTACGGTCCAGTTCGGTGAAGAACAACCAGTCATTACCGCCCCCGGTGTTGTCGATCACATCGGTACCCCAGTTGCCGGTAAAGACATATTTGTCGTTGCCTGCGCCTGCCATAAGCCGGTCGTTACCCAGGCCGCCGGTGAGCTGATCGTCGCCGGTTCCACCTTGCAGCAGGTCATCGCCCAGGCCACCGTCGAGGTAGTCGTCACCTGCGTCGCCCGAAAGCACATCCGCGCCATCTTCACCAAACAGATTATCGTTGCCCGCACCGCCAAACAGGCTGTCGTTACCAGTCTGTTCGGCAATGCCGTTGCCACCCATCAGGGTGTCGTTGCCATCTTCGCCATACAGGTGGTCGTCTCCACTGAAGCCAAACAGTTTGTCGTTACCGGCACCGGCGCGAATATCGTCCGCATAGCTACGGTAACCCATCAGTACATCAGCCTGGTCGGTACCTAATGTGATGGTACGGGCTTCGATGGCGGCGAGGTCCAGTGTTACGCCATCGGCGAAAACCACCTTGTCAAGTTTGAAATGATCGGTAACGACATTGGTAAACCAGTTCTGGATTGTGATTTCGTCTGTACCATTGCGATGGCGCACGACCATATCGTTGCCGATGCGGTAGAAGTTCAGGTCGACCAGCGCGATGCCTGCCCCGAATGCCAGGGTGTCGATCGACGCGGGGATATTGCTGTGGGCCTCATTAGGCCGCGTTTCGATCAGTAGATCCTTGCCGTCACCCAGGTTGAAGACATAGGTGTCATCACCGTACGAGCCGTACAGGGTGTCGTTGCCTGTACCGCCTTCCAGGATATTGGCGTCGCGTTCCCATACGTTGTCTGAGGCAATCAGCACGTCATTGCCTGCACCGCCAACAAGGCTGTTTGAGCCATTATTGCCGCTCAGCCTGTCGTTCCCATCGTCACCTTCCAGGACATCATTACCATCACCGCCATTCAGTTGGTCGTCTCCGCCTTCGCCAAATAAATGGTCATTACCCTGGTCTCCCCAAAGCGTATCCGCACCCTGGCCGCCGTACAGATTGTCATTGCCTTGGCCCCCATGGATTTCATCGGCACCGCTATTGCCGTGGATGGTGTCGTCCCCAGCTGTGGGCGGCACGGTTGTTTCGGTAACAGTTGTGGCGGCCCAGTGCGGGCTATCGATTGGCTCGACAGTGCGTGCTGTATCGGCTGATGAGTTATCTGCGTCTCTGAAGAGACGGCGGTCATTGCTCGTATCCGTATCAAGGTAATCGGCAAATACAAGCTGGTCGGTGTGGCTGGGTGTTTGCGTGTTCGGTGTGCGGTAATAACTTGGCATGTGTGCTTTCTATTTATTTTGACCATGAAGCTATAGGACGGACTTCTGCAGATACTTACCCGCGTACTGTTTCTTTCTGGATACCTCCTGGTTATTCAAATGGCTGGGAGTGAAGAGTTGATTAGTCCTGCGTGTTCAGGGACTTTTGCAGTGACGCTACGTATTTCTTGGCGCGAGCGATGCTACACAGGCTGGTTACCGTGGGCATCCTTAAGACGGGGGAAGGCTAGATAAGCGTGGTGGTGTTTCCACATCTGTGGTGCTGGCCATGAATAGAGGAATAATGCAAAAGGGCCCAACCGGTTGGTTGAGCCCTCTTTTTCTTTCTTCAAACTTAACGTTCCCGCAAGCTCTCCTGCAGATGCTCGCTCAGCGGACTGAGGAAGTATTCGATCACACATCGTTTGCCGATCTTGATTTCCGCCGTTACCGCCATGCCAGGGCTGAGGTTGACCTGCTTGTTTTCGACGCGTACCGACGACTTATCGAGTTGTACGCGCGCGGGGTAGATCAACCCGCGTTTCTCGTCCTGTACCGCATCGTTCGACACGGTAAGCACCTTGCCGGACAAGGTGCCATATTTGGTAAAGCTGAAAGTCTCGACCTTGATTTCGGCTTGTTGGCCAGCATAAACAAAGCCGATATCCTTGTTTTCGATCTGAGCTTCCACCACCAGGCGGTCGTTTTGCGGCACTACCTGCAACAGTGGATCGGCTTCCTTCACCACCCCACCTACGGTATGAACAGCGAGTTGCTGCACCACACCATCCACCGGGGCCTTCAGCGTAAGCAGGGTGTTGCGCTGCTCGGCTTTGACCAATTCCTGCGTCAACGAGCTGGTCTTGATCTGCGCCTGGTTCAACTGGTCCAACGCGGTACGCTTGGCTTGTGCCAGCAGGCTGCTGCGCTCGCGCAGGTTTTGGGCAATCGCGTGGTCAAGCTCGCGTGATCGGCTTTGTTCGGTCGCCAGATCGCGCTGGGTTTCCATGAGGGCCTGTTCTTTTTCCAGCAAAGCATGCTTGGCCACGAAGTTCTTGTCTGCCAAGCCACGGAAGTCTTCAGCCCGCTGCTTCACAATAGGCAGGGTGTCTTGCAGCTTGGCAGACCGTTGCTGGCTGGTGGCGAGTTCGGCACGGCGTTGGGCAGTTTGCTCGTCCAGCGAGGCAAGTTTGGCCTGAAGCTCGGCATATTCGCCAGCCAGTAATCGCTGCTCGTCGACAACTGCTGCAGGGTCAAGACCTGGGGGCGGTTGTAATTGAGGCGATTGGCTTTTGTTGAGTGCCTCGATCATCGCTTGGGCACGCACAACCTGCAGTATGGCCGAACCACGTTCACTCCCAAGGCGGTCCCGGTCAGCCCCCGCGCTGGTCGCGTCGAGTTGCACCAGCGTTTCGCCTGTTCTGACGTGTTGGCTATCCCGTACCAGAATGCGCCGAACGATTGCCAGCTCGGGTGATTGGATTACCTTGGTGCGGTCATTGGGAATGACCTTGCCTTGGGCTACTGCTACGACGTCGATCTTGCCGAAGATGCTCCACAGTAGTGCGATCAGGAACAGGCTGATCATGACCTTGATGGTAAGGCGCGGAATAGGCGAGGGCGGTGTTTCCTGCAGTTCCAGTGCGGCAGGCAGAAATTGTGCCTCGTAGCCCAGTTTGGGCTTGGGTTCGAGTTGGTCGCGTATATCCCATGCGGCCTGCCAGACGGCGCGATAGCGTTGCAGCAGACCTTTGAAAGCTTCGAATTTCAACATGATGAATATCGCCCTTAACCTTGCTGCAAGCTGTGCAGGTGGGCGTAATACCCTTGTGGTTTGTTGACAAGGTCGTCATGGCGGCCTTCTTCAACGATTTGTCCTTTATCCACGGCGATGATGCGGTCCGCCATGCGCACAGTAGAAAGCCGGTGAGCGATGATGATGACGGTACGACCGCGGCTGATGGCAGCCATGTTGTCGCGGATAATGCGTTCAGATTCATAATCGAGTGCACTGGTTGCCTCGTCCAGAATCAGGATACGTGGGTTGGTGGCCAGCGCGCGGGCAATGGCGATGCGTTGGCGCTGTCCGCCAGAAAGCCCGGTGCAGTGTTCGCCCACCATGGTGTCGTAGCCTTCCGGCAGTTCAACGATGAAATCGTGCGCACCAGCCAGCTTAGCGGCTTGGATCACGGCTTCCATCGGCATACCGGGGTCGGCCAGGGCGATGTTGTCGCGCAGTGAACGATTGAAAAGCAGGTTCTCCTGCAGCACGACACCGACCTGCCGCCGCAGCCAGACCGGGTCGGCCAGCGCGAGGTCCACCCCATCGACGAGGACACGGCCACGTTCCGGCACATACAGGCGCTGGACGAGCTTGGTAAGCGTGCTTTTACCCGAACCGGAACGACCGACGATGTCGATCACTTCGCCCGGTTTGATATTCAGAGAGATGCCGCGAAGTATTTCCGGGCCATCAGGGCGATAGCGAAAGCCAACCTGATCGAAATCAATCGCACCTTGGATGGCCGGCAGGGCAGCACGGCTGGCCTGGGCAACTTCGGTACGGGTATTGAGGATATCGCCCAGCCGTTGCATGGAAATACCGGTCTGCTGGAAGTCCTGCCATAGCTGCGCCAACCGCATGATGGGCCCGGCAACACGGCTTGCCAGCATATTGAAGGCGATCAACTGGCCTACCGACAGATCACCATCAATCACCAGCTTGGCGCCCAACCACAGGGTGGCGACGGTGACGATCTTGCCGATCATCGAGACCACCTGACTTGCGATATTGCCCAGTTGGCCCACCTTGAAGCTGGCGGCCACATAGGCGGCAAGCTGATTGTCCCAACGCTCGATCACCCTGGGTTCCACAGCCATGGCCTTGATGGTTTCAACCCCGTTAACGGTTTCGACAAGGAATGCCTGGTTCTCGGCCCCTCGCGCGAATTTCTGGTCGAGCCGGGCACGCAAGACCGGGGTAATCATGAAGGACAGCAGGGCATAGCAGGGCAGGCTGAGCAGCACAATCAAGGTCAGCCAGGCGCTGTAGTAGAACATCACGGCAAGAACAACCAGGTACGTAGGCCAGTGAGCACCACTTCAAAAATCGACACCACCAGCAAACCCACCGCAATCACATCAAGCGTGGAAAAGCCGCGGTGCACCAGTACCTTGTCCATGACTACCTGGAAGAACAAGGGGGTGAGCAAAGCAATCAATTGCAGGATGAACGACACGAACAGCACTTCGCCCAGCAATTTGCGATATTTGACGACGGCGGGGATAAACCAGGTGAAGTCAAACTTGGCCAGTTCGCCAGCCAGCGAGGCACGTGACGCAAACAACAGCAGCCGGCCGCTCCAGCGTGTTATCAAAAGATCGCGGCTTATCGTTTCGGGTCGGCCCACACGTGGGTCTTGAATCAGGACCTGGTCCTCAGTAACCCGCGCGATAATGAAGTAACCACCGGCTACATCTTCTGCCAGCGCAGGCAAGGGCAGGGTGTCGAGTCTGTCGACCTTTGCATCTACCGCACGGGCTTTGAGACCAAGCTGCTTGGCGGCAAGCAGGATGCGGGTTTCATCAAACGCCACGCCGCCACCAAACTCATGTGCCAGTTGGGCAGGTTCTGCTGCAACCGCGTGAAACCGCGCCAGCATGACCAGCCCTAACAGACCGGAATCGACGGGTAGGGCGTTAGAGGGGGCATCGACAGAGGTGCCCTGAGAATCAGTCATGTATTTCACCAAAATCGCTGATAAATATAAAAATAGAGAACGCTTTGGCTACCTAAGTCTTTAGTAGACGGGGGGTAAGCCAATAAAAAACACAACCCGGGTCACGAACGACCCGGGTTGTTTGAACTACTAAGGCTTTGGATTAAGCGACGAGGGTTACATCAAGTTTGCTGCCATGACCTGCGTATAAGGCTCCTGTGTAGTCGTTCCCTGACCCAATACGCCTGCACCTTGCGGCGCAAAAGCCGACATGGCGCTGACCATTGAATTTAGTTGCTGGTCAACGCTATAGCCAGCGCCGTCCCTATAGCAAACGGCGACTTCCGGCTGGCGAGCCAATGGCGGCACATTACGGTCTCCCATGTAACAGACCGCAATTTCCGGCTCGTTAAGCGAACGCTTGCTACGGCTGACCGCGGCTGGGGCGGCAGCGGGTGCAAGCTTGGCTTCGATCTGGGTATTGGTCCAGCTTACCTTGTCGCTGAACATGAACCGCTCAACCCGGTAAGCCGACGCATTGGTGGCATCGAAGTACTTCTCTACCGTCAGCTGGTCGTTGGTGCCGTATTTGATCACTAGGTCGCTGCCCACTTTCTGTACCGCAGTCACTTCGGTAGACTTCACATCCTTGAACTGCACGTAGTCGGTATTGTTGGCCGTGGTGTCAAAGTCGAGGATGACGTCTGCGCCAGCACCCTTGGCCAACATATAGAAGTCGTTACCTGTTCCGCCTTCCATGCGGTCGGCGCCGTCTTCGCCACTCAGCGTGTCGTTACCGGCACCCCCAATCAAGGTGTCATCGCCAGTGTTGGCGACATTACCGTAGCCACCGGCCAGGTAGTCATCACCATCGCCACCTTCCAGCTCATCTGATTGAATTATTTAATGAAGAGATGACTTCAGCTAGGGTCTGTTGACGTTTCACATAGGTAGCCATAGAAACCCACAGGCCATGGAAACCATGCTTTCATAGTTCCGTTTCAGTTTGTCGAACCGGAACGCCACTGCACGGTAATGCTTCAGCCTCGC
>NZ_JBQXDJ010000115.1:0-6546 GCF_052601015.1 Chitinimonas violaceus
GAACTGAGCTAGGAGCTCGGCGGGAATTGCCGGCAATTCCACCGGCTTGGCTTTCGGTTTGCGAGGCATACATTCTCCTTGGGAGCATGATATGCCTTGAACACGAAATTACTGACAGACCCACGGTTGTCAGGACAGGTCAAACGCCGCTTCCTCGACTGCTTCCACCTTGTCTCACCCTAGCTCGCAAGACTTTGAACAGGCTCTTAGCAAGTTTTTGTCAGAGTGCCAGCCACATCTCAATGGAAACCTGTCAGACCGTTAAAATTCGTATCAAAATTCCAGTGGGTTACCTGTCCAGCAAGGCAGCGGGAACGTTAGAATGCTGCCAAATGTCATATCCATGATCGTACGACTTGGGCATGACCAATCAACCAGCAAGCCCTAAGAACTTGTTCAAAGTCTATTGCGCGTTGGCAATACGGCGTTGAAAACTCCCTCGGAATGCTCATTTACCACGCGTAAACTCCGCTTCCTCGGTTGTTTTTGCCTTGTCTTAGCTCGCAAGACTTTGGACAGATTCTAAGCCACTCCACGGTTCCATCTTCTCCCCGGTAAATGAGAGTTCAGCCTACAGCCAAGATTCCTGGCTAGCGGTTTCCAAATGCTATAGGGGCGACGTCTGCCTAGTACTGCTTCATCTGACATGAAAATTCCCAACGCCATGAAGTTGTCCCCATTAATAAGTTTTTCATGGGCTCTGCTAAGTACTTGTCCCCTGGCAGCCACGCCCATAAAGCTAACAACGGTTCCCTTGTTAGTACCTGAATTACACGATAGTAAAGGGAACGTGGTAGCGCTTAGCCCCCGACACCAAAAGCTGATTGAACTCATCAGTGCAGAATCCGGACTGCAGTTCGACATCAAACCCTATCCATGGCGGCGTGCCCAAAGGCTGGCTCAGTTAGGTAATGGATTGCTATGGGGTGTCATCAAAACTGAAGAGCGAAAGCAATACCTTTCATTTACGAACCCTATAGCGCCATTGCGTTATTGGCTGGTAGTACAAGCGGGTAAAAAATTTCCCTACCACAACATCCATAGTCTTCGTGGAAAGCGGATTGTTATTGCAAATGGCGATCAGTATGGGGATGAATTCAATGCTCATCGAGACAAGCTGTTTACCGTTGAAGAAGAAACGCTTTCACGGGAAGCCAGATTGGCCATGCTGGTGAAAAATCGCGCGGATGTGGCCTTGATGAGTTGCTTCCTGTCTGATGCGAAGCAGTTTGAGGCCCGGCTAAATCGCGGTTATGGCGACATAGGGCATTGGTCTGTCTTGTCCAAACCCATGTTGGTAACTCCTATCCACATTGCGGCAGCACGCGATCATCCACTCAACCTATACTTACCAACCCTCAATCGAGCCATTGAACGGTTGCAAAAACGTGGTGCTATTCATGCTGCCATGAACCTACCAGACAAAAAGCCAGACGCAGTGCCTCTACCGTCTGAGCCACTTGTATACAACAAGCGCAGGGAAAAACGATGCCCGATACCGTCCTTACTTCAGAACCAATAAAGGTAGGCCAATGACTGCTGTAACTACCTAAATAGAAGGCCCCAATCACTCGGGGCCCCATATCCTATTCACAGCCTCACTACACAGCGATGCACAGGATTCACGCTACGCGAAGCCCTTCATACCGTAGGAAGCAAACCAAACCTTCAGCTCGCTAATGCAGGCTCTCGACTCAGATCGACATAGAAAATTTCTCCTGCCTCACCATTGCGCGGTGTAACACCCACCCGCATTGCCGGTACATGGAATGCTTCAGCACCACTGCCACTTGGGCGCAAAACAACCGCCATCCGTACATCCACCTGCTCCAGTTGTGCCCTTCCACCCAGGCGGGCTGCGACCTCTTTCAGTACCTCTGCCCTGCTTTTCAGGTTACCACTGGCAGTAGCACTGCTCAGCTTCAAGGCAGGCCAGTTGAAATTAACTGTACGGAGACTGCCATCGCGGTCACTCACCAGGCGCGCTCGCTGGTCTTCCACGATCAACTCACCTGCTGCCCGCACGGCCACACTCAAATAGCCCTGCAGCTTGGGTTCCGACTTCACACCAGAGCCATCAAGCGCCTCGGTCTGTTGAGCCAACACATTGGTTTCAATGATCTGGGTGTTGCGCCCATCAATACCGTATTTTGCCAGCAATGCCTTGTGCTGCTCAGCAATAGCAACTTTCCGTGCATACCCCACGGCAAGCGGCACTGTCGACAATGTTTCAAGCTTACCGGTGCGCTCAAAACGCAATTCACCGCCAACTACGTCAATCGACACCTCACCTGCTTCAGAGCGGCCATCAATTTCCAACGCTGCCCGCCGACCTGTGCGTGAAATGGTATTGAGCCCATGGGCAGCTGCCAATGCATCACTGTTGATAGCCAGTCGCATCAAATGCTGCTGCAACTTGGTCTGGTCGTAGCGTGGCATAGCTGCTTCCAATGCATCCGCAGGTAAAGTACGCAGAGTGCTTAGACTCACTCTACCACTGGGTGTACCCAGCTCTTCCGGGCTGAATACTGCAGCCTGGCAGGTTCCCACATAGGCTAAAGCCAGCAATACGCCATAAGAACAACGTTTAAATGATTTCATGTTCTCTCCTCTTCTTATGGCAAGGCTGGCGCGCCATTGGGTTCGCACTTGCTGACGTAATAGCTGGTCATATAGTTGGGCTTCATCGTCGGCCAGCGGTGGTAATAGCCTTCATCCAAGGTATAGGCAGCCGAATACTCGGCATCGCCAAACGCGAGCGATACCGGGCAGACCTTGTTGTTACCGGTGTACCAACTACCAGGGTCGTAAGTATTGTCGACCCATGCCTTAGCTACACCTTTTTGCGAATAACCCTGGCTGGCAACCCTGCGATAACCGTCATTGAACATCCAACCGATATACATCAGGCCATGGAAACCCGTAATCACATGTACGCCACCTTCCGCGGCGCTTTTCCATAGATTGCGATGTTCCCAGCGAATGCTGTTGCAAGCTGAAAAATGCAGGAAACGCAGTTTCCCGCCCGCATTCGGGCCGTACAGCATCTGATCGGGGTAGGCACGGCAGTTACCATTCTCCTGATTCTGGAAATAGGCAAAAAAACCGCGTGTACTGCTGTAGCCACCATGTCCGCAAAAGAGCGTGGCATCTACTGCATCAGCACCATCCGCCGTATTATCACGCCCACCTGTGACTTTCGCTGGATCCATGAATGCACCGGCACGCACCTGTGACCCCAGATAGGTGGATGTAGACCAACCATTCTGTTTCATACCATCGAGCCAAGCCTGGCACATGCCCGGCCATTCGGTACGCGTGTTGGCGGGACAATCAGCATTCCACTCGCCAATCGCATAGGTACGCGCATCATCCGCCCACACCGTAAAAGGCAAAACACTCGCGCAAACCAGCGTCAAAAGACGTGGTCTGAAAATTTTTTGCATCTGGTATCTCTCCGATTTCTTATTCATTACATTTCATGCAGCCAGCGCCGGAATAATCAGCGCGGGGCGATTTTGCATGGATTTGTATGACGGAGAGCGGTTTGCGGTTTCGAAGGGATTACCAGGTGGTAAATATGATGAAGATTGGTTCCAAACAGGCTTAACTTACCGCCACAACTACCTTGCCAAAGTTACGGCCTTCCAGCATGCCGATAAAGGCATTGGGTGCTTGTTCCAGGCCAGAAACCAAGTCTTCGCGATAGATAATATCGCCACGTTTTACCCAGTTACCCATGGTTTGCAAAAACGACGGATATCGATCTTCGTGGTCGAAGTTGATAAAACCCTGCATACGGATGCGTCTTGCCAGCAAGATATTCATTAGCGCAGGCACCTGATTGGGCCCTACTGGTAAATCGGTATCGTTGTAATGCGAAATCTGCCCGCTGATAGGTATACGCGCGCCCATATTGAGCAAAGGAAGCACCGCTTCAAAAACGATGCCACCCACGTTTTCAAAGTAGACATCAATACCCTGAGGACAAGCTGCCGCCAACTCTGCAGCCAGCCTAGGGGATTTACGATCGATGCAGGCGTCAAAGCCTAATTCCTCGACGACATAACGGCACTTCTTCTCCCCGCCCGCAATGCCCACAGCACGGCAACCTTGAAGCTTAGCGATCTGCCCCACCACCGAGCCCACCGCCCCTGCAGCGGCAGAGACCACCACCGTGTCCCCTTCCCTCGCCTGACCAATATCAAGCAAACCCAGGTAAGCAGTGAACCCAGGCATGCCCAGTACACCTAATGCCAGCGATGGCCGATCCATGCTCCCCAGCTTCTGTAGACCCTGCCCGTCTGAAATAGCGTGCGACTGCCATCCGGTGTAAGCAAATACCCATTCGCCCGGCACATAATCAGAGTGCCGTGATGTCTCTACCCGACAGACCGCACCACCCACCATGACATCACCGATATTCATCGACTGGGTATAGGACGATCCTTCGTTCATACGAAGACGCATGTAAGGGTCCAAGGACAGGTAAACCGCGTGCAATAACAGCTGCCCTTCTTCTGGCTCTGTCACAGACCCACGCTCGAAACGGAAATTATCTGGGGTCGGCAAACCAGTCGGACGCGATACGAGAATGATGCGTGTGTGCTGTCGAATGCTCACAATACCTATCTCCAAAGTACGGGCCAGGAAATCCACTCCTTTTTATCTACGCACATCGAGCTGCAAACCACCAAACACGATCAAGACAAGCAATCTTGGAATACCACCGCAAGTGCGAATAGTTCCTGCCACCTTACCCGTCTTAGGATGTATCCGTAGAAACAACAACACCGGCACTGGGCCGGTGTTGTTAATTCAGACATGTACTGCCAACAATGTGAGCAGTTCGAGACCAAGTTCCTACGCGCTTTGCGGCAGTGCACCCTTCCCATCCTGCTTAGCGGACGCCTGAGCTGGACGATAGCCATGTGTACCGTAGTAAGCGATGTACACGTAGCACACCAATGGCACTACAAAGGAAACCAACAGGGACATATGGTCGGCAAAGGCAGCCTGCAACAGCGGCATCACCGCACCACCAACAATGGCCATACACAATATGCCGGAACCCTGGCTGGTCCGTTCACCCAGGTTTTCCAGGGCAAGCGAGAAGATGGTGGGGAACATGATGGAATTGAACAAGCCCGTCAGCAGCAAGGACCACATCGCGACGGAACCACCAACCGTAATCGCCAATCCAATCAACACAGCATTGATTGCCCCAGCACATGCCAGAACACGGCTTGCCGGTACCTTGCGCATCAACCCGCTACCAATAAAACGCCCAACCATAGCGGCACCCCAGAACAAGGCTAGATATCTGCCTGCCTTTTCATGGCTAAGACCTGCAATGGAAGGCTCGTTCATCAGGCTGACCAGGAAGCTGCCGATCGAAACTTCTGCGCCCACATAGGTAAAGATGCCCACAGCACCCAACACCAAATGCCGCTGCGACCAAAGACTGCCAACCGGCTGACCAGTTGTTGCAGCGCCGGCCTGGGCTTGTTCCACCTTGCGCACATCCGGCAGATGGAACAACGCCACGGCAGCAGCCAGTACAAACAGCAATGCCGCCAGTACCAGATACGGCCCTTGCACACTGCTCGGGTCATTCACCGCTGCAGCGGCATGATCGGCAGCGCCCAGAATTGTCGCAGCACCAACCAATGGCCCCAAGGTAGCGCCAAGGGAATTAAATGCCTGAGTCAGATTCAAACGGCTCGAAGCAGTCTCCGGCGCACCCAGCAAAGTGACATAGGGGTTCGCCGCTACCTGCAACAATGTAATTCCCGAGGCCAACACGAATAACGCCCCAAGGAAAAGCGGATACATGCGCAAGCTGGCTGCCGGGTAGAACATCAAGCACCCCACCCCAACTGTGCACAAGCCAATAATAATGCCCAGCTGGTAACCCAAGCGCTGCAACAACCAGCCAGCAGGCATCGACACCACAAAATAAGCCGTGAAAAAACAGAACTGGACCAACATAGCCTGCACATAGGTCAGCGAGAACATCGCCTTCAGGTGCGGTACCAGGATATCGTTCAGCGAGGTGATCAAACCCCACATAAAGAACAGCGAAGTCAAAACCGCCAATGGGCGGGTATGGGATTGGTTCATGGTGGCAATCCTGTTTTGCTTACACAAAACTTACCGGTAATCGTGAAGTTCGCGATCGTATCGACTAGTAGGCGCCAATGCACTCGGGATTTCCACAACTAGCAGACTCGTTAAATACTTAATTTCTATAACAAAACTATTACCAAAATTGGCGTGCGCATCCCTGTCGCTACATCCTCCTACCAAGCATGCGTTCACAGCACCAGTTCAGGATTCCGAGGTTGGATTCAACCACCATTTCCTCTCCAAAGCTGTCGGTTTCCGTCCCTTTCTTGCGTCGAAATTCGCAAGATATTGCCTAGGGTCTGTTGACGTTTTGACTTCGGTATATTGAAGAAGCGCAGCAAACCCGCAGAATTACGGTTCCTATACCAATCACCCTGCGGGTTTGCTATGCCCCGATTGATGCTCAGTGACGAGCTT
>NZ_JBQXDJ010000116.1:0-6483 GCF_052601015.1 Chitinimonas violaceus
GCGAGGCTGAAGCATTACCGTGCAGTGGCGTTCCGGTTCGACAAACTGAAACGGAACTATGAAAGCATGGTTGCCATGGCCTGTGGGTTTCTATGGCTACCTATGTGAAACGTCAACAGACCCTAGGGCGAGACAAGGCGAAATTAGCCGAGGAAGCGGAGTTTACGCGTGGTAAATGAACATTCCGAGGGTGCTTTCAACGCTGTATCGCTGACGCGCAGCAGACTTTGGACTGGTTCTTAGTTGAACAGGGTTGCCTGTGGACTTGGCTTGACCTGCAGCAGTTTGCGCACCGGGGTAGGGATGCCAGCCTTGAGCGCTGCGCTGCGGGTGAACCACCGGCTATCTTCCTCGGCCACTTGGGGTAGTGTTTCGCGAACCGTTACTACCAAGGGCGTAATGGTCAACCGGAAGTGTGTGAATGTATGGATCAGTGTTGGCAAGGTTTCGCTGGGGTCTACTACCAAACCGAATCGCGAATGACATAGGGTTGTCGCGGTAGCGGTCGAATCTGCCTGTGGCAGGCTCCATAGCCCACCCCAGATTCCAGTGGGTGGTCGCTTTTCCAGCAGCAGCTTACCTTCATGCTGAATCAGCAGCATCACGGTTTCACGCTCCGGAATGGCTTTTTTGGTCTTGCGTGTGGGTAGCTCTACTGTTCTGCCTTCGATGTGGGCGCGGCAGTCTTCCCGTAATGGGCAGCGAGGGCAAGCTGGTTTGCTGCGCGTGCATACAGTCGCGCCCAGGTCCATCAGCCCCTGGGTGAACGCTGGCATGTCGGCTCCATATTGCGGCAACAGATCTTCAGCCAGTTTCCATAGTTGGTTTTCCACTTTCTTCTCGCCGGGAAAACCTGCTATGCCTGCCCAGCGTGTTAACACCCGCTTCACATTGCCATCAAGAATCGGTGTGCGTTCTGCAAAGCAAAAGCCAGCGATGGCAGCGGCGGTTGAACG
Organism: Chitinimonas violaceus; assembly: GCF_052601015.1. Taxonomy (NCBI): domain Bacteria; kingdom Pseudomonadati; phylum Pseudomonadota; class Betaproteobacteria; order Neisseriales; family Chitinibacteraceae; genus Chitinimonas; species Chitinimonas violaceus. The sequence goes on from NZ_JBQXDJ010000116.1 coordinate 957, forward strand.
GCCTATACCTGGCAGGGTTTCAATTTGGGCTGCGGCCTGTGGAAATGTGCCACCAAAATCGGCCATCACCTTTTGTGCTGCTTTGTGCAGGTTGCGGGCCCGCGTGTAGTAACCCAGTCCTGCCCAATGGGCCAGCACATCATCCAGTGGTGCCTGGGCCAGGTCGGTTACGGTTGGAAACGATGCAGTGAAGCGCTGGTAATAGGCAATAACGGTAGCAACCTGGGTTTGCTGCAGCATGATTTCGGATAGCCACACACGATATGGGTCCGACACCTGCCAGGGCAGGTCGTGGCGGCCGTGGGCGCGCTGCCAACGGGTAAGGCGGTCGGCGAATGGTGCAAGTGCCATGGGTGTAGTGTGCAGAAGATGGGAAGACCGGCAGGGTGATACGCTGTGATGAGCCGGTCGTCAACCTCGATGTATCGACTGCCAAGTACTGATCCTGGCATTCAGCAAGATCAGTAATGGGACTAGGTGGCTTCAACGCTGATAGGACGGCTTTTTGTTTGTAGCGAGCGAACTTCCGCCAAATCTGCAAGTTGGCTGATCAGATTCATGAGCGAACGTTTGCCATCCAATTCCAGTAGTACCTCAATGCGTCCGGGTTCATCGAGTGCCGAGGTTTTCGTGTTTTGGACGGTGAAACCGTGTTGCTTTACGGCTTGTAACAGGCGGGTGAGCGCGTCGTTTCTGTTATCTAGGTGCAAGGTCAGGTGCTTATGCATGGGACTTCTTCCTTGGACTACTGCTGTGTTGGTTCATAAAGCCGCCCGGAAATGACGAAGCCCCCGATCTTTCGATTCGGGGGCTTCGTTTGGATTCTGGCGAAGGGTTATCTGCTACTGCTGTTCCCGTCGCGCATGCACTAACGCGCCCCATGATCGAATCATCATGGTGCGTTTAGTTTTAATGGTCAGGGCGCGGTTGGCGAGAAGCATGTTTTTGCTTGCGTAGTGCGAAAAATGAAGCAGACGCCCAGACTCTAACCTCGGTTGCGTTCTATGGCAAGTGCGCCAAAACGAGGCATTAGGATTGAGGGTTTCCCCTGATTTGGTGCACTTTAGATGTTTGCAGGCAGGGGCTTTTGATAGACGAAACAGGTCCGGGGAAATGGGGGGAGATATTTTTCCCATTTTTAATCAGATATATAACTAAGTTTTATGCTGAATTGGTGCAGCCTGACTCGGTTTGGCATGAATTCTGCATAGTAGTAATTGGTTACTCAGCTTTATGTCGGGCTGGATCAACTCTGGATTCGTTGGGGAATCTGACTGGGAGCCCAAACCCGCTGGTGGGTGGATAGCTCCGGGCGTTACAGCTTTGCTGTTCAGCTGGACACAACGGTGTTCTTCGGCCTGCCTTGGGCAGTGTTGGGGAATGCCGTTTTTTTTTTGCCTAGGCGGCATGCACTGCACTGGGGTGTGACTATCTATCCGTTGCTCATGTATACACGCTGCTGCACCATATGCGGCGTATGCTTGCGTTGTACTGGTTGTCTTGTATAGCAACCTTTCATTCTCGGGTTAATCCAATTTCCATCGTTGTTTTGACGAAATATCTCCGGCTTTTGGCCGACCAAGTAGCTATGCCATCTCTCAGTTCATCTCCAGCGCCTTTGTTAATCGACCGTTACGGCCGCCGTATCGACTATTTGCGCTTGAGCGTGACCGACCGTTGCGATCTACGTTGTACCTACTGCATGCCCAAAGGTTTCAACGGTTTCGAAGAGCCGGAGCATTGGTTAAGTTTTGATGAGATCGAACGTGTCGTTGCAGCTTTTGCGAGGCTGGGGGTAGGGCGTGTACGGTTGACAGGGGGCGAGCCCTTGTTACGACGAGACTTACCGGTATTGGCTGCACGTTTATCGCGCCTGCCCGGTATGGCTGATCTCTCGCTTTCCACTAATGCTACGCAACTGGGTCGACATGCCGGAGCTTTGAAGCAAGCAGGGGTAAACCGTCTCAATATAAGCCTCGATTCCCTGCAGAGCGAGCGTATTGCAACCATTGCCGGGCGTGATGTCCTCAGCGATGTTTTGGCCGGTTTAGCTGCAGCGCAAGCTGAAGGTTTTCAACCTATCAAGCTCAATATGGTGGTCCAGCCCGGGGTAAATGACGATGAAATCGAAGCCATGGTGCGTTTCAGCATGGAGCACAGGTTTATCTTGCGGCTGATCGAGACTATGCCGATAGGCACAACAGGGCAACAGTCGGGTTTCCTGGACCTGCAACAGGTGTTGAAAAGCCTTTCTCGTCAGTTCGATCTGGTGCCGTCTGCTACTGAGCTGGGTGGTGGACCCGCACGTTACTGGCAAAGCCGTGATGGTGAATTCACGTTGGGTGCCATCACACCAATTTCCCAGCACTTTTGCGCGACCTGCAATCGTGTGCGTTTGAGTGTGGATGGCACGCTTTACCTGTGCCTCGGTCAAAACGACAAGCTGGCGTTACGCCCTTTACTACGTTCTGGAGCCAGTGATGAGGAACTCGAACAGGCGATTCGTGATGCTATCAGCCTGAAGCCGGAGCGCCACGAGTTTCGTGAACAACCAAGCAAGGTAATTCGGTTCATGTCTGCCACTGGTGGTTAGGATGTGTTCGTGGGATGCTAATCTGACGCGAGGAAACAGGAGGCTATGAACTTCTTAGTCCGAAATCATGGCGTGGATAATTTTTCCCCCATGGTAGTAACTGAGTGTGTGATGCTTGGATGCTGTTTTGGAGTACGAAGCCAGTGTTTGAGCAGGTTCCTAGTAAAAAAATACCCCTAAATTGTTGACACAGATTATTTGCCCCCTATAATTGCGGCTCTTCGAAACGCAGCAATCGTAGATTCGAAGCGGGAGTAGCTCAGTTGGTAGAGCGCAACCTTGCCAAGGTTGAGGTCGAGAGTTCGAGACTCTTCTCCCGCTCCAGGTTAAAGTTTGCTGCAAGTGCACGAAAAATGCGGGAGTAGCTCAGTTGGTAGAGCGCAACCTTGCCAAGGTTGAGGTCGAGAGTTCGAGACTCTTCTCCCGCTCCAGGTTAAAGTTTGTTGCAAGTGTACGAAGAAATGCGGGAGTAGCTCAGTTGGTAGAGCGCAACCTTGCCAAGGTTGAGGTCGAGAGTTCGAGACTCTTCTCCCGCTCCAAATTTTTAAAGGGAAAGTAAGGCTTTCCCTTTTTCGTCTGTGATGTATGGCGGGTTAGCAAAATGGTTATGCAGCGGATTGCAAATCCGTCCATCCCGGTTCGATTCCGGGACCCGCCTCCACTTTCCAGTCGTATGCCCGGGTGGTGAAACTGGTAGACACAAGAGACTTAAAATCTCTCGGCGCAAGCTGTGCCGGTTCGATTCCGGCCCCGGGCACCAATAATTTTAGCTGTAATATCAATAGCTTAGCTATGCCGCGCTAAGCTATTTCTTTTTCTACCTCAGGTACATTTTTTTGGTATGGCTAAAGTTTGCCATTAGGCTGTCAATGTGATGGGTATGCTTTCGTAGATGGTCGGGCGCACGGTGTGCATATCGCATTACCATAGAGATCGATCCCCATCCTCCAAGTTTTTGCAGCTCTGCAAGACCGACCCCTGACTGAATTAGCCAGCTTGCCCAGGTATGACGCAAATCGTGGAATCGAAAGTTATGGATTCCGGCCAATTTGCATGCTTTCTTAAAAGCGCTATCAGATACTCCAGTTAAGGGTTTCCCTCGGAACGTAAAGACGAATTCCCTGTCCTTTCCTTGCTGGGACAGGATTGCATCCATTGCGACATTGTTAAGTGGAACACCGATTGCACGGCGAGCTTTGGCTTGATCGGGATGAATCCAAGCAGTCTTTCTCTCCAAATTTATCTGACTCCATCGCAATCCGTAGGCGTTCGATCTTCTTAGGCCTGTGGATAAAGCGATTTGGACAACAGGCACCAAATGCTTTGGTAGGTACGAGATAAGCTTTTGTGCTTCTTCCTGTGTTATCCATCGGATGCGACAAGTTGCTTCGTGGAAGAGCTTTAGATGAGGTGCTTTCTCAATCCAGCCCCATTCTTGCTCAGCTTTACGCAGCAAGGCACGCAAAAGTGCGAGATAGCGATTGTGGGTTGCCTTTCCAGCAGAAGGTGCTGCCTTGAAGATGGCATCCTTACAAAGATCAGAGGTGATCTTGTGTAGTTTTACTTGTGTAAAGAATGGTCTTAAGCGACGATTTTTTGATTCATCACCCTTGATGCTGCTTTTATGGGCTTGTTCTTTTAGCCAACGCAAAGCTGCTTCATCAAATGTGCGGACTGGTCGTTCGTCCAACCTGGAAACACGCCTTGACGTCAACGTACCAAAACTGACTGCTTTCTGGTTGATAGATGGACATGTGGTTGTACCTTCGGATTCAACCGCCGCCTGCCCACGCGGAACATACTCGCCGCGAATGTAGGCTGCAAGGTCGGAGGCTAAAATTACGTAGCCGCGCCCGACTTTTCTGCCGGGGGCGATGCCTTGTTTGGAGAGAGTTCTGAGTGTTTCGGGATGGCAGCGTAGCAATGCTACCGCCTCATTGAGTGAATAGGTCTTCACCGAGGTTCCTAGATCGGGAGGGTGAGGAGCGTGCAAACAAATCCACCAAAGAAATCGCCCGGCCGGTTGGGCTCGGGTGGGGGATGTTTGCTCGGTACATTCGGCCATAGGAATCACCAAAAAAACCGTACTAGGTGAGGTCTAGAACGGGATGTTATCTACAAAGTCGTTAATCGTTTCTGCTTTCTCGGTTACGTTTCTGGCGCCTCTGCGAGCGTTAGGCATAGCTTCTTTTTCTTCCGTGTGGGTATGTGAGCTACCTAACATCTGGAAAGCCTCTGCAATGATTTCTGTGGAATAGCGATCTTTGCCTGTCGCCTTGTCCTGCCATTTCCGAGTGTGTAAACGGCCTTCAACATAGACGGAGTTACCCCTCTCCAGGGTATTCAGCGGTTATCACTGCCAAGCGTCGATAGACGACGATGTTGTGCCATTCCGTCTGTTCCTGGCTCTGATCGGTATGCTTGTCTTTCCAGCGTTCTGTGGTGGCAACGGAAAAGCTGCAGACTGCAGAGCCATCAGGCATGTAGCGAACTTCAGGGTCACGGCCAAGATTGCCAATCAACATGACTTTGTTTAGTGAGGGCATATCACCTCTTTTTTACTGCTCTTGGCTGGCCAAGCTAATGGTTTGAGTTCTGCCAGCACTTCGGACAATTGCTCTGCATGGCGGGCTATGGATTCAACCTCGTCCAGGGCTGAGCGTGCATCCACCAAGTAAATACCTGTTGGTCCATTGTCCGTTGCACTCTTAAGCAGCTGGCTGATTTTGGTATTGGCCGTGTGACAAAGCTGACGCAGGGTTTCCATTGCGTCACGGTGTTCATTTTTCAGGAGAGAGTATTAGCAACTAAGAAGCTGTCTTGAAAACCAAATTGCGAGAAAATCAAGCCCTCAGCATTACTTGTGACTACCCTTGGCTTATCCAACCGATCTGACCGAGCAACACTGAAACCGCATTGCTCACCATTTTCACC
>NZ_JBQXDJ010000117.1:0-5877 GCF_052601015.1 Chitinimonas violaceus
ACGCTGCAGGTTGATGGGCATCAGTGGCGCGTGGCCTACGAACTGCTCCATCGTTTCATCGAAGCACGGCGCACGCCATAAACCCGAAGCGCCTGCCGTGGATAGATGCTGCTCGCCGGGGGTTTACGATGAAAAGGCACTCTTCGTACAACACTATGCTGACTTGCATCGAAGTGGTTTGACGAGTGCCTATCGCATGGAGTGCGATTTTTACGATGGTCGTGCGGGGCGTGAGAAGATCGCTGCAAGCTGTACACCATCTGGCGCGGTTGGTGGATTGTTATTATGGGGGGATTCACATGCCCAGGCACTATCGCTAGGTCTTCGGAGTATAAGATCTGTAGAAGGCCGATTTGCCCAAGTGACGACATCGGGATGTCGTCCGAGCTTGGACGGGCAGCGTCATAAAAAGAAAATCGATAACAACTGCGACAAGTCCAATAAATATGCCTTAGCTGCAGTTAGTCGGCTGCGACCTGCTGTTGTTGTCATCGCACAAGAAATTGACCATGAGCAAACTGACTGGTTGGTCATTGCTAAGCGCTTGCATGCACTTGGAGTAAAAAAAGTCGTTTTGTTTGGACCAGTACCTCGTTGGCGTCCTTCTTTGCCGGTTGTTATCGCCAAGCACTATTGGGATGACTCTCGGCCTTATGCAGAGTATGGGCTCGCTCCGGTTGTATTTTCGACTGACAAACTTCTTAAGGAACGGTATCAAAATAGTGCTGAGCTGGAGTACATATCGGCAGTAGATGGTTTGTGTCGTGCTGATGGTTGTTTGGCGAGGCTACCTAAGAATGATGGGTTGATGGCAGTTGATTATGGACATTTGTCTCCTGCTGGTTCCAACTATGTGGCGACACACCTGCTTAAGTCGGTAGTCGACCATTCCTTCGCTAGAGCAAACTAGGTGGTGTCTTAGTATTTACACTTCGGGTTGGTGTGAGTAGACGTTTCACCTTCCCGCCGTTTAGGTGAAAATGCTGTGCTTACCGGTGTTCCTCGCCAGCGATCTCTTGAAAGAACTTATGACTGCCCTGCCCGCTATCTTGCATGAACCGATTCAGGCCTTGTTGGAGGAAGGGGACAAGTCATTCGACAAGGGGAATTTTGAATCTGCTCTGGCCAAGTATGAAGAGGCTCGGGCGCTTCTGCCGTCGGATCTGGAGCGATGGGAAGCCAGTACTTGGGTATTGGCGGCGATAGGTGATGCGTGTTTCCTGATGGGCGACATGGTGCGTGCGCAGCAAGCATTGGCCATTGCGGTGAACTGCCCGGAAGGCGCTATCAACCCCTTCGTACAGCTTCGGTTGGGTCAGTCTGAATTTGAACTGGGTCGGTTGGATGCAGCAACGGTGGCTTTAAGCTTGGCATTTGCAACAGGCGGCGAGGAAGTCTTCGAGGATGAAGACGCGAAATACCGCAGCTTGGTGGTGCGTCCGGCGGGTTGATTCCATTGGCCGGTTTAGAGTTGCTAACAAAACCCAGCGAAGCGATTCTAGCTAGGCGTGCAAGCGTAGACAGTATGTGGGTACGGCAAGCTTGCGCAACAACGCCAGAAGGGTTTGTTAGTGGCTCTTAGTTGATCTGGGCCAGCCACTGTTCGAAGTTGTCGGTAGACCACCGCGCGCCGGCTGAACGTGCTGCCGCGGGGCTGATACCGGTAAGAATGGCGGCCACTTTGCAACCCGCTGCAACGCCTGCGGCAATGCCAAGTGCTGAATCCTCGTGTACGAGTGTGTCTTGTGGAGCAACCTTTAGCCGTTTGCAAGCTTCCAGGAAAGGGTCTGGGTAGGGTTTACCCCGCTCGGTGTCTTCCGCGCCCAGGATCAGGTCAAAGTCATACTCCAGTTGCAACTCGTATAGCGTGAAGTCGATATTGATGCGTGGTGCATTGGTGACCAGTGCAACGGGTATGCGTCGCATACGCAGCCAGCGCCGGTAGCGGGCAAAGCCGGGCACAGTAGTGAGTTTGCCTCGCGCCAGTGTGTGAAAGCGCTGTTCCTTGTCATCATGCAGCTTCCGCGCTTCCTCCCCTTGCACTGGCCGGCCCAGGATTGCGCGCACAACATCGATGGTTCGCCCGGGTACCAGACGTGGATCACCCGGGTTTACGCCTTGGCCTGTGTGAGCACGAGCAAAGTCATCCCATGCGGCATCGTGTAGTCGGGTGGTGTCAGTAATGGTGCCGTCCATATCGAATAGAACGGCTTTGAAGGGGAAGTCCATGGGCCCTGCCTCTTTGCGGTTTGGCGGCATTGTTATTGGTAGTTCTTTTGCCGACAACTACATGTGGCGGATTACAGCTTAGGCGTGCAGGAAAGTTGCATAGTCTAGTTGATTGAGCCTGTGCATAAGCAAGCAACTGATATCAAGAGTCTCCGATAAATATGCATTGGTCGTTGTTTGTAGAAGGTGGTGCATATTGCCTCATATTGCGCCACAGTTATGAGAAGGCTTTACGTTGGATCACTCTCGGGTACACGCACTGTAAAGGAGCTTGTTATGCGCTATCGGGTTCTTCTCTGTATGTTTTGTCTAACAATGGGTGTCAGTTTGTCAGGATTGGCAGCCACTCCTGTGCCCCCTCAACCACCACAACCTCCTTCGCCACCCGAGGCGTCGGGGGAGCATGACCATCATGATGAGCGGGAACACACAAAACGTCCACCACCACTGCCGCCGGAAGTCTTTACCGTATGCGAAGGTAAGCAGGAAGGTGATAGGGTTAGTTTCGTTTCCCGACGCGGGGATGTAGTTGAGGGGCGTTGCAAGCTGATGCCGGCAAAGCTTGTGATGGTACCGGATGGGCCACCGCCTCGTGATCCTGGTAAAAAGGATGGGCCGGGTGCTGGACACAAAGAACCTTAAGTGTAGAAAAAGCCCCTGTATGGAACGGGGCTTTTAACTTTAATAAGGTTCGAACAGGCTATTAGAACTTGTTCGAGGTCTCGCGAGCTATAGCAAGACAAGGCGGAAACACCCGAGGAAGCGGAGTTTACTCGTGGTAAATGAGCATTCCGAGGGTGTTTTTAACGCCGTATTGCTGAAGCACAGCAGACATTGTGTAGTCTTAGCGTTTGAAGCGTCCCTCCGCCACCCTATCAGCTACCACGCTCGTGGGTAGATTTTCACGGTCAGCCCGCTCGAATACTTCTGTCAATGTTTCACCGATTTTGCGGACATGGTTTTCTACCTCGCTTTCCGGCTTATTCAGATATTCGTAGCAAACCTTGATGATTCCCCCTGCGTTGATCACAAAGTCCGGTGCGTATAGCACACCTTTGTCACGCAGGACCTGGCCAATTTCGGCGGTTGCCAACTGGTTGTTTGCAGCGCCAGCGATGATCTTCGCTTTCATCCGGCTCAAGGTATTGGGGTTCAGGGTGGCGCCGAGGGCGCACGGCGCGTAGATATCGGCTTGGACGTCGTAAATGCTGTCGGCCGGTACAACCTCGGCGTGGAATTCGGTGCGTGCGCTTTCCAGTAAAGTCTTATCGATATCGGCGACTATGAGCTTGGCACCAGCTGCATGTAACCGGCGGGCATAGTCGTAACCGACGTGCCCAAGCCCTTGCAGGGCGACGATCAGCCCTTCCAGGGAGTCACGTTTGAGGTGGTGTTTTACTGCGGCTTGCGCACCAACAAAGCATCCTAATGCGGTAAACGGGGATGGATCGCCACTTGCGCCAAGGCCAGCAACGTAGCTGGTTTTTTCCGCTACATGGGCCATATCGGCGGGGCTAGTGCCGACATCTTCAGCGGTCACATAGCGGCCACCCAATCGTTCCAGTGCTTCGCCTAATGCATCGAACAAAGCAGGTGTCTTATCGGTCTTTGGGTTACCGATAATGACACTTTTCCCGCCACCGATAGGCAGACCCGCTACGGCATTCTTGTAGGTCATTCCGCGGGACAGGCGCAGCACATCTGTAATGGCTTCGGCTTCATTGGCATATTGCCACATCCGGCAACCACCCATTGCTGGACCCAGATTGGTGTTGTGTACGGCAATAATGGCTTTCAAGCCCGACTTCGGCTCGGAGACGAAAACTACCTGTTCGTGGTTGTCAAAATTGGGTTCACTGAAAACGAAAGCGGTCATGGCTTGTGGCTCCGCGCGGGTTTTGCGCCGCTTACTACGACATGAGGCAGGGTCGCATTCCGCAGAAAATCGATTCTCGACTAAGCATCGCCACCGGTGAGTAGCGATGCCACTTGGCCAGTGATTGTGTCGCTGGTTGGGGCAGCATCGTAATGCGGGTAAGCCGTTGTTGCTAGTTGCTTTATGAACCTGGGTAATTATCTGTCGCAAGCGAGGCCTAGAACTGACCTAGAGTTTGGTTTGAGTGCGCAAACTTCAGTAAACCGCGAAGCATCAAATCTCATGGGTAGGAAGATAAAGCAGTGGAACTTGATACTGCCGGGCGCATGCGGACGCGGCCCTCTCAATATCCTGGGATTTACCTTGGGAGCGGAAATATATTGGAGGCAAAGTGCCGTCCATGTTGGTTTGAATAAATACACCTAGTAGTTGCAGTACGCCTGTCATGCCGTGCGGCAATGGCTGACCGGCAACCCCACAGACAACAATTTCATTGTGTCTGGTAAGGGCTGCCCCTGCGAAGTGTTGAAACGCCGCAGGGGTATTCTGCTTCAGAATGACTTCATCGGGCGTCAGCATCCCACCGAGCATGATGCTTTTTTCGGCAATGTGTTGTGCCATCGATTGACCAGGTGCTTTCGTACTTTGGCTAGTCCCGGCATAGTTGTCGAACCACTGGTCTGTAGGTGATGTGGACAGAATATTGTTCTGTGGTACGCCCAGTATTACTCCATGGTTGGAGTAGGCGATGGGTTTGGTGCTGCTGAGTACGCTCATGCTTATGGCTGTCCACCCCGATAAGGTTGACACAGGTGCATTCAACACTGTCGATGGGTGTTTGAGTGTATGAACCATCAGCTTGTAAGGTGGAATTGCCCTTGCTCTCCAGTCTGTTGGCTGCCTGAACTCATTTAGCATTGCTATGTTCGTGAAGTTGTGCGGGCCCCAGGCATTGCGGTTGCCGTTGTCGAGGAATGCAGGGAAAAGATTTATAAAACGTTGCTTGAGGGAGTCCAGTGGTAACGACTTGTATTGCTCACGCAATTGGCTGGCAATAGCGACGGGCTGATTTTTGATCAGGAAGTTGGCGAGCAGTACCGCACGCAGAGCATGCCGCGACTGTTTGTTTGTTTCTGAATGTACCGGATAGCTGCCCAGTGCGAGTGCGTCATCAATGTTCTGTTTGTCTGGGCGGCTGTTGAACAAACTGGCTAAGCGTTCACCATATTTGGGGCCGAGTGAAGGCCCTAGAAACCAGCCTTCTGAAAGTGCAGCGATCGTTGATGTGAGGTGCTGGATTGGCATGGCAATATTTCCTGAAAGATGTATCTCTATTTGTATACGTAAAGTGTCTGTCACTACCCGATGGCTTGCTTCCCTCAAAAAAGCAGAGAAGTTGATTCACAATCATCGTGAACAGTCGTCAATGCGGTAAGGGAAAATATAGGAGCTGGAATAAGTATGCAGCAGTATTTCGGATTCAAACGTCCTGGTAGAGCGGTATTCCTTTGAACGACTTATGAGTCTGGATCGAGGAGGTGCAGCAAGGCATCTGATGGTAATAATCGCCGTCATTGTTACGATAGATGACGAGTACGCCAAGAATGTATTTCCCTAAGAACCTGTTCAAAGTCTCCGCAGGGGCCTGTCAGTAATTTCGTGTTCAAGGCATATCATGCTCCCAAGGAGAATGTATGCCTCGCAAACCGAAAGCCAAGCCGGTGGAATTGCCGGCAATTCCCGCCGAGCTCCTAGCTCAGTTCGGCAACGGA
>NZ_JBQXDJ010000118.1:0-5497 GCF_052601015.1 Chitinimonas violaceus
CGGGGCTTCACTATAAGGCGCCTGGCAGTGACCTACTTTCACACGGGAGATCCGCACTATCATCGGCGCGGTGTCGTTTCACTGTCCTGTTCGAGATGGGAAGGAGTGGGTCCAACACGCTATGGCCGCCAAGCATAACTGGCGCGTATCCTGACTTCGTCAAGACACAGCATTGTCGATTCGTCGCTATCGCAACAAATCAGGAAGAAGTAATCAATGTCAATTGAGTTGATCTATTCGTATCGCTCACAAACACCCAATCTATTCACGTCTTGGGTTATAGGATCAAGCCTCACGGGCAATTAGTATCAGTTAGCTTAACGCATTACTGCGCTTCCACACCTGACCTATCAACGTCCTGGTCTTGAACGACCCTTCAGGGGACTCGAAGTCCCAGGGAAGTCTCATCTTAAGGCAAGTTTCCCGCTTAGATGCTTTCAGCGGTTATCTCTTCCGAACTTAGCTACCCGGCGATACGACTGGCGTCATAACCGGTACACCAGAGGTTCGTCCACTCCGGTCCTCTCGTACTAGGAGCAGCCCCCTTCAAACTTCCAACGCCCACTGCAGATAGGGACCAAACTGTCTCACGACGTTTTAAACCCAGCTCACGTACCACTTTAAATGGCGAACAGCCATACCCTTGGGACCGGCTACAGCCCCAGGATGTGATGAGCCGACATCGAGGTGCCAAACTCCCCCGTCGATGTGAACTCTTGGGAGGAATCAGCCTGTTATCCCCGGCGTACCTTTTATCCGTTGAGCGATGGCCCTTCCATTCAGAACCACCGGATCACTATGTCCTGCTTTCGCACCTGCTCGACTTGTCAGTCTCGCAGTTAAGCATCCTTATGCCATTGCACTATCAGTACGATTTCCGACCGTACCTAGGATACCTTCGAGCTCCTCCGTTACACTTTGGGAGGAGACCGCCCCAGTCAAACTGCCTACCATACACGGTCCCCGATCCAGATTATGGACCTAGGTTAGAACCTCAAACACACCAGGCTGGTATTTCAACGTCGGCTCCATGCGAACTAGCGTCCACACTTCAAAGCCTCCCAGCTATCCTACACAAGTCTGTTCAAAGTCCAATGTAAAGCTACAGTAAAGGTGCACGGGGTCTTTCCGTCTAGCAGCGGGGAGATTGCATCTTCACAAACATTTCAACTTCGCTGAGTCTCGGGTGGAGACAGTGTGGCCATCGTTACGCCATTCGTGCGGGTCGGAACTTACCCGACAAGGAATTTCGCTACCTTAGGACCGTTATAGTTACGGCCGCCGTTTACCGGGGCTTCGATCAAGAGCTTGCACCCCATCAATTAACCTTCCGGCACCGGGCAGGCGTCACACCCTATACGTCCACTTTCGTGTTAGCAGAGTGCTGTGTTTTTAATAAACAGTCGCAGCCACCTTTTCACTGCAACCCCATCGGCCTTCACCTGTACAGGCTACAACCTACCGGGGCACACCTTCTCCCGAAGTTACGGTGTCAATTTGCCGAGTTCCTTCACCCGAGTTCTCTCAAGCACCTTAGAATTCTCATCCTACCCACCTGTGTCGGTTTGCGGTACGGTCAATCTGTAACTGAAGCTTAGCGGCTTTTCCTGGAAGCAGAGCATCAACCACTTCGTCCTAAAAGGACTCGTCATCACGCCTCAACTTAGTCTCGCGGATTTGCCTACGAAACACGTCTACACGCTTAAACCGGGACTTCCAACACCCGGATGGCCTAGCTTTCTCCGTCCCCACATCGCATTACAGATCGGTACAGGAATATTAACCTGTTTCCCATCGACTACGCTTTTCAGCCTCGCCTTAGGGGCCGACTCACCCTGCGCCGATGAACGTTGCGCAGGAAACCTTGGGTTTTCGGTGACAGGGAATTTCACCCTGTTTATCGCTACTCATGTCAGCATTCGCACTTCCGATATCTCCAGCATCCTTCACAAGACACCTTCACAGACCTACGGAACGCTCCTCTACCATATGTGCTTACGCACATATCCCTAGCTTCGGTTCATAGTTTGAGCCCCGTTACATCTTCCGCGCAGGACGACTCGACCAGTGAGCTATTACGCTTTCTTTAAATGATGGCTGCTTCTAAGCCAACATCCTGGCTGTCTATGCCTTCCCACTTCGTTTTCCACTTAACTATGCATTTGGGACCTTAGCTGAGGGTCTGGGTTGTTTCCCTTTCGACACCGGACGTTAGCACCCGATGTCTGTCTCCCATGCTCGCACTTGACGGTATTCAGAGTTTGCCATGGTTTGGTAAGTCGCGATGACCCCCTAGCCATAACAGTGCTTTACCCCCGTCAGTGATACATGAGGCACTACCTAAATAGTTTTCGAGGAGAACCAGCTATTTCCAAGTTTGTTTAGCCTTTCACCCCTATCCACAGCTCATCCCCTAGTTTTGCAACACTAGTGGGTTCGGTCCTCCAGTGCGTGTTACCGCACCTTCAACCTGGCCATGGATAGATCACTTGGTTTCGGGTCTACACCCAGCAACTGAACGCCCTATTCGGACTCGCTTTCGCTACGCCTCCCCTACTCGGTTAAGCTCGCTACTGAATGTAAGTCGCTGACCCATTATACAAAAGGTACGCAGTCACCCCACGAAGAGGCTCCCACTGTTTGTATGCATCCGGTTTCAGGTTCTATTTCACTCCGCTCCCGCGGTTCTTTTCGCCTTTCCCTCACGGTACTGGTTCACTATCGGTCGATGATGAGTATTTAGCCTTGGAGGATGGTCCCCCCATCTTCAGACAGGATTTCTCGTGTCCCGCCCTACTTGTCGTACGCTTAGTACCACCGATTGCTTTTCGTATACGGGGCTATCACCCACTATGGCCGGCCTTTCCATGCCGTTCTGCTAAACAATCGACTATCACGTACAGGCTACTCCGCGTTCGCTCGCCACTACTTACGGAATCTCGGTTGATTTCTGTTCCTTCAGCTACTTAGATGTTTCAGTTCGCTGAGTTCGCCTCCACAGTCCTATGTATTCAGACTGGGATACCCCTAAGGGTGGGTTTCCCCATTCGGACATCTCCGGATCAAAGCTTAATTGCCAGCTCCCCGAAGCTTTTCGCAGGCTTACACGTCCTTCTTCGCCTATCATCGCCAAGGCATCCACCAGATGCACTTATTCGCTTGACCCTATAACCAAAGACGGCACAAATAAATCTACTCATCCACGATTCAATTACTTGAATCATTTCTTCGCTTTTCTATTCGTACAGCTCAGATATAGGTGTTTGCGTTATCACTGCTCGGCGCTGACTGCTCCAAACAGTGATCGATACAATCAACCCAATTTTGTCTTTACGACTACATTGGTTACTTCTTCCATTTTCTTAAAGAACGAAATACAGAATGACTTAAGAAGTCAAACAGCAGCACACACAGCACAACAACGCCCATACTTCAGACGTCGCATCTGCCAGATATTCTGTTGTTTGAGTTCTTGGTGGAGGTTGACGGGATCGAACCGACGACCCCCTGCTTGCAAAGCAGGTGCTCTCCCAGCTGAGCTAAACCCCCATCGTGAAGCTTGGTGGGTCAGATAGGAATCGAACCTATGACCCCCGCCTTATCAAGACGGTGCTCTAACCGACTGAGCTACTGACCCAGCTTTACACAACTGAACCGCAGCCCTATCTCTATCTATAAAGCTTCAATTCTGTATCTCTTAACTTACAACCGATAAGTGTAGGCACTTGACCCGCCGCCTTTTCTCTAGAAAGGAGGTGATCCAGCCGCAGGTTCCCCTACGGCTACCTTGTTACGACTTCACCCCAGTCATGAACCCTACCGTGGTAACCGGCCTCCTTGCGGTTAGCCTAGCTACTTCTGGTAGAACCCACTCCCATGGTGTGACGGGCGGTGTGTACAAGGCCCGGGAACGTATTCACCGCGACATGCTGATCCGCGATTACTAGCGATTCCGACTTCATGCACTCGAGTTGCAGAGTGCAATCCGGACTACGATCGGCTTTCTGAGATTAGCTCCCCCTCGCGGGTTGGCAACCCTCTGTACCGACCATTGTATGACGTGTGAAGCCCTACCCATAAGGGCCATGAGGACTTGACGTCATCCCCACCTTCCTCCGGTTTGTCACCGGCAGTCTCCTTAAAGTGCCCAACTTAAGGCTGGCAACTAAGGACAAGGGTTGCGCTCGTTGCGGGACTTAACCCAACATCTCACGACACGAGCTGACGACAGCCATGCAGCACCTGTGTTAACGCTCCCTTTCGGGCACCCCAACGTCTCTGCTGGGTTCGTTACATGTCAAGGGTAGGTAAGGTTTTTCGCGTTGCATCGAATTAATCCACATCATCCACCGCTTGTGCGGGCCCCCGTCAATTCCTTTGAGTTTTAATCTTGCGACCGTACTCCCCAGGCGGTCTACTTCACGCGTTAGCTGCGTTACTAAGGTATTGCTACCCCAACAACTAGTAGACATCGTTTAGGGCGTGGACTACCAGGGTATCTAATCCTGTTTGCTCCCCACGCTTTCGTGCATGAGTGTCAGTGTTAACCCAGGGGGCTGCCTTCGCCATTGGTGTTCCTCCGCATCTCTACGCATTTCACTGCTACACGCGGAATTCCACCCCCCTCTGCCACACTCTAGCCATGCAGTCCTCAATGCAGTTCCCAGGTTGAGCCCGGGGATTTCACATCAAGCTTACATAACCACCTGCGCACCCTTTACGCCCAGTAATTCCGATTAACGCTCGCACCCTACGTATTACCGCGGCTGCTGGCACGTAGTTAGCCGGTGCTTATTCTTCCGGTACTCTCAGACCCGTCCGATATTAGCGGACAGGATTTGCTCCCGGACAAAAGAGCTTTACAACCCGAAGGCCTTCTTCACTCACGCGGCATGGCTGGATCAGGCTTGCGCCCATTGTCCAAAATTCCCCACTGCTGCCTCCCGTAGGAGTCTGGGCCGTGTCTCAGTCCCAGTGTGGCGGATCATCCTCTCAGACCCGCTACGGATCGTTGCCTTGGTAGGCCTTTACCCCACCAACTAGCTAATCCGACATCGGCCGCTCGTATAGCACAAGGTCTTGCGATCCCCTGCTTTCTTCCGTAGATCGTATGCGGTATTAGCCTACCTTTCGGTAAGTTATCCCCCACTACACGGTACGTTCCGATGCATTACTCACCCGTTCGCCACTAACTTAGGAGCAAGCCCCTAAGCCCGTTCGACTTGCATGTGTAAAGCATGCCGCCAGCGTTCAATCTGAGCCAGGATCAAACTCTTGAGTTCAATCTCTGTTTTTTGAAACAAAACTGACTTTTGCAAGACTAAAACCGCAAAACGGTTTTAATCATTACGTAAGCCTTGGCTAACAAGCCAAGCGCCTACGCTTATCGGCTGTATCTTGTTAAAGAGCGTTTGCCTATTCAGACCCACTCAGCTACACTCATCAGTTTCGCTTCGTTTTTGTCTGCGTCAGCAGCAGAGAGGCGAACTATACGCAC
>NZ_JBQXDJ010000119.1:0-5436 GCF_052601015.1 Chitinimonas violaceus
AGGCTGAAGCATTACCGTGCAGTGGCGTTCCGGTTCGACAAACTGAAACGGAACTATGAAAGCATGGTTGCCATGGCCTGTGGGTTTCTATGGCTACCTATGTGAAACGTCAACAGACCCTAGTGAAAATCAAAACAATTAGCATGCCAACGGTATAAACCCTAAGGAGAATATCTCTAACCAACTGGATTTTATATATTTTTATACTCCCAATACCAGCTAATACCTTTACTCTCTCGCCAACCCGTCGAGAGGTAGTTTTTATTTGAAGGGTACACATACAGGTACACAATAAGTTACCCGCATATTGAGCACGCAAAAAACAGCGCAGAATCTTCTGCGCTGTTTTATTCGAATGAGCCATTTTCGGCTATTCCCAATAGATGTTTACACGTCTATCTGGCATGGTCATCCAAGGGTTGCCACTGGTACAGCTACCCGGTTTGCAGTAAATACCGGGTAATGCAGGATAGTCACTCGCGGGTTTACCATCCACTAACACACGCAGCTGCACAGGTCGTCCATTTAGATAAGCCCAATCACCAGCACGGTAAGCACGCCGCTCATCAAAGTCATCCGAATTCGAGCCACCTCCGCCTGTAGGCTTGGTCTGCCCCGGTGATTGCCAAAATATGCGCACACGCCTATCCGGCATAGTCATCCAAGGGTTATTGCTGTTACAGCTACTTGGTTTGCAGTAAATACCAGGTAAAGCTGGGTAGTTATCTGCAGACTTGCCATCTACCAGCACCTGTAACTGAACTGGGCGACCATTCAGATAAGCCCAGTCACCAGCACGGTAGGCACGCCGCTCATCAAAGTCACTCGAAGTTGGTGTTGGTGTTGGTGTTGGCGTTGGTGTTGGCGTTGGCGTTGGCGTTGGCGTTGGCGTTGGCGTTGGCGTTGGCGTTGGCGTTGGCGTTGGCGTTGGCGTTGGCGTTGGCGTTGGCGTTGGCGTTGGCGTTGGCGTTGGCGTTGGCGTTGGCGTTGGCGTTGGCTTACCAGTCTTGGTCGGCTTTTCCACCGGGCTACCTACAGGTAACCAGTACGCAATCATATTTTCCGAGTCGTCAAAGCCATTGTCCCAGGCTTTCGCAAGACCCACGAAGCTATCTGGATGTGCTAGATGACCCCCTATCGTATATCCATTGTTATACTCCTCACCCGAATTTAGTAGCACCAAGCGATAGTATTTTCCATCGACCATAACCTGTTGCCCATTCTCATACCTAGCCTCAACATTAAAGTTAGTACCCCAACGCCCAGGTGTTTTGTCAAATGGCTTCTGCCCAGTTTCTGGAACAACGTTATTACTGTTCTTCACCCAATAAGCGCGTACAAAATTGGCCTGTGTACGTGGCTGGGTAATGATAACCGCATCCTTTTCGGTGCAATTAAGCGGATGACAGTGGTAAGCATAAAAAGTACCGGTATAGGGCTTACCATCGTAACGCAGCAGTTTCAATTCATAACTCTTACCATAGATATTGGTTTTTCCACCGTTACGGTAGGTATTACCCATAGTGAATGTAGTTTCGCCAATTCCACTATTTGGGTTAGGTGTATTACGTACCCCGCCAGCATAGGTATTTCCTGCAAATGGAAGCTTGACTTGCTCTTCTGGCTTTAACTTCCTCAGGTCAGCAATCCACTGATGAAATTTAGTATTAATATCTGGCGTAGCGAGGAATTGGCTAATTATACTTTGATAACGAGCACGTTTATCTTCTGATTTATCTGTACTTCGAAATGTTGCCAATATATTCTCGATAACATCGCGATGGTTTTCATACATGAAACGTACGGCCAAATAACCCCAGCGATATACCTTTTGAGCGTGCTCCGGATCCTGAGGTGACGCATTTAGAATACTGCCTAAAGTGTATCTTTCGGTAGCCCAGTTTATTGCTAAGTAGTATGAATTCTGATGTGCAAAATATTCAGCATGCCCTTCAATCCACCAGTCCGCATTCGGAAAAGATGTCACAGAAACGGCGTTATAAATACCATCTAAGTAATGAACAAATTCATGCTTCAAATTATGTGCATATTGATACTCAAGGGTATTTCTGCTTTTTGGATCATACTTATTAATTGGTACACCATTCCAAGTTTTTTCGTTATGATAAAGGAAATTTGTAGTAATATTCCCAACATAAGAGGGCGTACCAGGAGAAGTATAGCCACCGGCATCTAAGCGAGTACCATATTTATCACCATTGCTTCGATATTCTTCTGGCGAATTAAACATTACAACGTCCAAACCAGCATCATAAATTGATGGCTGAACATATGCGCCGCTGATGGATGGATCTGTATACTGACTACCTAACTGAACACCAAACATGGTGTTCAAATACAGTTTTTCTAAATCAAACAGGATGCCACATGCTTCTGCTAGAATTTCATCTGAATAAACATCGCCTTTTTGCGCTCTAATATGGATCCTTGGCTCTTGCAGGCAAGTTTTCCGGTACACCATATTGTCGCGATCCCACTGACTCGAGGGAAGTGCATCAGATTGAGGGTTACGTGAGTCCCTCAATTTATTACTAGATACACCTATTGGTTGATTCGATGAACCAGCCGAAGCACTTACAGGTAGAAATGCGCAAATGACACTAAAAGTAATTCCAGCTAAAGCATACCGCTTTACTAATCTCGACATAATCTATTCCTGTTCCCTTATTAAAACCAGTATTAAAAAAGATGCATTAAAGCCTGCTTTATTGATTCAAGTTTTAGAATCAGAGTACTCGACAATAAACAAGAAATGACAAACGCATATATACAAGTAACAAAATATGCATTATGCATAGATCGATCATACACAGTCCTGAGGCTGCTGGGCAACTGAAGTGAATATCACCAATAGGGCTTGGCTGACTTGCCGAGTTGCTTCAATGCAGAAAGCTGCACACACCTACATTGGGGAACAATCCCCCATTTTCTCAGCCGTAGACAGACGCCCGAGCCTGTTTCCGTCCAGTGATAGCGTACTGAAGATGCGCTCGAGATGTTCATAACAGGCAATAAGGACTGCTCCTCACTCTATGTACCTTGCGCGCTATCTAGCCTAGTTTCCAAGCTCGCGTCATCCAACGCACCTCGTCGCTGGGGCTTCGGCCAAACAGCCGCTTGAATTCACGGCTGAACTGTGATGCGCTTACATACCCCACTCTAGCCGCTGCTGCACCAGCACTCAGCCCGTCCTGCACCATCATCCGCTTTGCATGATGTAACCGTGCTGTCTTTACGTACTGTATCGGCGATGTAGCGGTGACGCTTTTAAACTGTGCATGAAATACCGCAAGGCTCATACCTGCCTCGCGTGCGAGCGTCTCAACATCGAGATCCTGGTGCAGATCCAGATGGATACGCTGCAGTGCCTTCGTGATACGACCAAAACGATGCTGCTGGATAAGTGCCGCGCGGATCGCATCGCCCTGCACACCCGTCAAGACCCGGTAGGCAATCTCTCGCATAATCGACGGTCCTAGCACGCGTGTGTCGTGCACAGACGCGAGTGTCTCGAGCAGGCGCAGTACCGCATCGGCGAGTGGTACATCAAGCGGGGTTGAGTAGATGCCTCTTGGCTCACAGATGGCAGCCCCTCTCGTCTCATCGAGCAATATCGCGAGCTCAGCGATTACCGCAAGATCAACATGAATGGAGATCGCGAGAAATGGTTTATCCAAACTCGCATCAGTCTCGCACTCAAATGGGAGCGGAACCGAAAGCACAAGATACTGCTGTGCGTCATAGACAAACGATTGATCGCCGAGATATCCGTACTTACTCCCCTGGCAGACGACTATGATGCTCGGCTCGTAAAATACTGGCAGGCGCGGCATTGGTCGGCTCGCTCGGATGAACTGCACACCTTCAAGGTCTGCGCAGGTATAACCCTCGTTCGGCGCAAGATGCCCGAGTATTTCGATCATGCGCTGCTGCATGCGGTCAGTAGCATCGGAAAAAAGAGTATGGGTGCTCATTGGCATACTCCTAAGAACCTGTTTAAAGTCTTCTGCGCGTCAACGATACAGCGTTGAAAACACCCTCGGAATACATATTAACCACTTATAAACTCCGCTTCCTCTAGTGTTTTTGCCCTGTCTTGCTATCGCTCTCGAGACTTTAAACAGGTTCTAAGCAACAAGAGAATCAGGCAGATACCCTAACGGGATATTGACCATTTTCTTGGCATACCCGGTGCAGTTCAAGAGAAATAGGCAAATCTTCAAGACCTTCAGGTATTCCGCGGCTCAATGACGCTCTCTATGATGTTTCCCTGTGTCGCGGTAGCTTTTCTGGTCGGACTTTAAACTTACTGAAAGTCTCACAAGCAAAAGCAATACACGGCGAAAACAACCCGGGAAGCAAGGTATACAAAGGGCAAACAAGTATTCCGAGGTAGGTTAAACGCAGTATTGCTAGTGCACAGCAGACTATATGGCGAAATTGAATTAAGTACTGCGATACGCCACTTCATTCCATCAATTCATCTGGAGTATCTATGCGTATTGCGATCTCATCTGATACCAACAATGGTATTGCATCCATCATCTCTGACATCGTGACTGAAATGGGGCACCAAGTTATCAAGCATGGTGCGTTTCATGATGTTCAGCGTGCTGACTGGGCATGTGTGTCTGCAGAAGCCGCACGCGATGTAGCGGAAGGCAAGGCTGATCAGGCTATTGTTTGTTGCTTTACAGGAACCGGCGCTACGATTGCCGCAAATAAAGTCCCCGGTATCAGGGCAGCACTATGTGCGGATGCCTTTACTGCAGCTGGTGCACGTCGTTGGAACAACGCCAATGTGCTCGGTATTTCTCTCCGTCTAACGTCGGAGCAGATGCTAAGGGAGATCCTGGCTGCATGGTTTTCAACAGAGGATGACGGTTCACAAAAAGAGAGCCTGCGATACTTGCAGCAGTTACAAGGTGCTGGAGTAGGCCGTTAACTTAACTTGAGTAAGGATAGTTGGCCGTCTATGTACCCAGGATTGGTGCGGCCAACATCGTCCTTAGAAACGGTTAACCGCTCTTACTGCATGGCTATGATCAGGACTTATATATAGTTCGAAGTCCTCCGCGGAGGAGGCATAGAACAGTGATGGGTGCTTTGTACCAAGAAGCTCACAACCTCATTTACCAAAGGCCATCCGGTCATCGTATTCCACTTCATTCTGCTAACAACCGCTCGTGACAGCTCGTAAGAACCTGTTCAAAGTCTGCTGCGCGTCAGCTCTACGGTGTTAGATACAATCTCGGCATGCTCATTTATCACACGTAAACTGAGGTAGCCTGGTAATCCCCCCGGAAAATAGGGGTGTGCAGAAGTAGAATTTTCTCGGATAGAGGGAGTTCTACAAAATGAAGAAATCGAGATTTTCGGACAGCCAAATCATCACCGTGCTTAAGGAGGCAGAGG
>NZ_JBQXDJ010000120.1:0-5118 GCF_052601015.1 Chitinimonas violaceus
TACTCTGACCGATGTTCAAAAACCATACGGACAGCGCGTTCTTTGACTTCTGGCGAATACTTGGTTGGCTTCTTCATAACTCCATTCTCTCAAGAAATGGAGCCTCCTCACTATCCGGGGGGATTCAAACCGTCTGTGGTTGTGCCACGGGGAGAACAGATTCGGGCTTCATGAAATTGGCCTAGATTGCTGAACCGGCCAGATTTAGCGGCGAATTTCTGTGTTGCGACAAAGTAGCCCAGGCTGAAATCAAGCTGTTTCTCCCGTGCTGCTGTCTTTGCCAGTGCGGAGACGATAAGGTCGATGTGTCCATTGTTTAGCGATGTAACGCGGTCGGCTGCGGCTATGGGGAGGAATACAGGTTTCACCCCTAGTTTCTTGGCGACATACTGGGCAAATTCAATGTCGTAGCCAGAGATCGTGCCTCTATTTTTGTCTAAGTAACCGAATGGTGGAGAGTCCGCACGGACGCCAATGCTGATCTCTCCCTTTTTTTGAATTTTCTCCAAATCATCTGCCATGGCTGAATATGCAGCGAGGCAACTAATGGCGATGAAAGCTAGGTGCTGCTTCATTGCACTGAAACTCCAATTGGAAAACAAATTAATCGGCAAGCATCTGAAGTCAGCCATGCGACGTTGTCGCACTTTGACTTAGACACACTGCCCATATCTGCCCCCTCCCAATTAAAGTTATTGCACGTTTTGGCGCAAAAGCGCGAACTTTAGACGGCCTGGATTAGATGCGGTCTTAAGACTGTTGCCTTGTATTGGAGATATTTTTGCCAACAGAATTAGTGCAATAACTCCATGTACTCTGCCTGTTTTTATGCATATTGCAAATCCAAAGAATGCTTATACATTCCATTGTCAAATTTGAGGTTTGAAGTAAGACCGCTCATTAAGAGTCGCTAACAAAACCCAGCGAAGCGATTCTGGCTAGGCGAGCAAGCGTAGACAGTACGTAGGTACGGCAAGCTTGGCGCAACAACGCCAGAAGGGTTTTGTTAGCGACTCTAAGGGCTATCGCTTGATTACATGCGGGATACAGCGAAGCTACCCAATGAAATTCAAATCGCTCACCAGATACCGCCTAAAAGGAGGCAATAAAGTCAGGCTTGCGCGCTGGGTGACACCGATAGTGAAAGATAGGCAGCAGGCTTTCGTTGAAGGATGGGATACAGGTCTACAGTGCCAATAAGAGCCGCTAACAAAACCCTTATGGCGTTGTTGTGTAAGCTTGCCGTACCCGCGTACTGTCTGCGCTTACACGCCTAGCCAGAACCGCTGCGCTGGGTTTTGTTAGCGGCTCTAAGAGTCCGCTCACGATCTCACTAGTGCAGCTGTGTTAAGAGCGCCTTCGAACAAAAATAAGCCAGCGCACTGGGGCTGGATTGGGGGAGATGCAGGCGATGCAGGGTCGTGAAGCAAAGCGATGGTGCTGGGCAATGTTGGTGTTTGGGCTGGCAATGCCAACTTATGCAAGTGATTATGGTGCTTATATCGGCAGAGTGGTCGCGCAATGGCTGCCAGATGGAAGAACGATGAAGTTGATCGAGTCCTTTGCCTATGAAGACCCTAAAAAAATTCGATGGGAAGCGCCGGCGGGTTCGGTGGTGGATGGTGCGTCCATTCCCCAAATTGCCTGGTCGATTGTCGGTGGACCGTTCGAGGGCAAGTATCGCGTTGCTTCGGTGATTCACGACGTGGCTTGCAAGGACAGGCAGCGTTCCTGGCAACAAGTACATTGGGCTTTCTACATGGCGATGCTGGCATCGGGGGAAGATACGATCAGGGCGAAAGTCATGTATGCCGCGGTTTATCACAATGGACCGAGGTGGGAGCGCACAGTCAATATCCAGGAGATTTCCTATTTGGATATTGGGCAGAAGATCGAAGCCATTTCCTCTTTAGCACAGAAGGGTGAGCACCTCTCTACATCAGTCTCTACCTATCCCAAAGGGGCTGGTGCATTGCCCTTCTTTGGAGCTAAGCCGAAGACAGCTGATATTACGGTGAGGTTTGTTCCGGACGACCAGAATAGGCTTAGCGAAAAGCAGTTCGAGGTACTCAAGGCAGAGATAGAAGTTAAGGATCTGTCGTTGACTGAAATTGAGGACTATCTTCCTCTAGAGCCACCGGCCCAGTAATCCGGCTGGGTTGCCTTTGACGCTGCAGCAGACGCTAGTCTGAATGCAGCTTCTGCAAATGTTGGTCAAGCGCATCTTTTCCTGCCGGGTCTACGTCATCCCGGACTTGGTTGTACCACGCGGTAATCTCGGCGTCCGACAGGCTGGCGCGCAGAATAGGCAGCGATTTATCCAGGAATGTGGAAAAGAGCGGCAACCCGCGCGTCCATAGGAATTGCGCATCGGTATTAACGAGGGAACGATAAACATCGGCAACCCAATTAAGGTGGGGCAGGGCAGCTTCCAGGTTGCCGGATTTTTCCAAGGCAGAGATATAACCGGTACGCAGGGTGACGACGGGCACCTCGTGCGTCTTTGTGTTCAGTTCGATGGCTTTATCCAACCATGCCTGCCCACGTAGCAACTCACCCGACATGACCGATGTGGTGGCGAGCTGCAATGCGTTGTGCGCTGTCTGCTCTAGCGGGAACAGCGAATGAAATTTCGCAAAGGCTTGGTCCCACTGCGCCATGTCGCAATGCGATAAAGCGCAAAGCCGTAATGCATCGGCTTGGACGGCCGGGTCCGGGTGCTGGCAATGTGCCGTGGCGACGGTGATGGCGCTCGATGGGTTACCCGCCTGATAAGCAGCCAGGGCAGTTTGCAGTTCTACTGGCGTTGGGCGTTCCGCATTTTCGTCCTGCACTGGCTTATTGGCGGCCAGTGGTACAAGGCTGATGCCCAGGTGGATGAAGATCGCTTTATATTCCGCATCGGATATTTGCCAAGCTTCTACGAGTGTATGGCGCTTGGTTGATATCCCACCTTTGTCGTTGCGCCGTTGCTCGACATGCTCAAGCTTCAGCCACCGCGCTGCTGGGTCGGGTTCTACTTGAAGCCCTTCCAGCGCAATCGTCCACCACGTGGAAGCAACGATATTGGCCTGAAGCTCGTTTGCTTTTTGCATGGCCAACAGGGCGGCGGCACCGTTCTGTTCCAGATGCTTGGCCAAGTCTTCCACATTGCCGCCTTCCCAATACAGCTCGCCTTTGGTGCCGGATTTGGCCCAAGCCCGGATTGCCTCGCTATAAGGCGTACGTGTACTGGCGCGAGCGATGATCTGGCAGAACAGCATGGCAGCGGCAAATTCCAACAACCAGATAATGCAACGTACAATGGGACCGAACTGGTTCGGGTCGTTAGCGGCATCGGTTGTTGCCAATGTCCAAAGCATGCTTGCCCATGTGATGGGTCCGGATGTTGCAAATTCTGTGGCGCTTGCGTTGTCGATGGCTTTGAAAGTGGCTACCCAGCGTACCCAAAAGGCAAAGACGCAGAGCAATGCCGCAATTATCGTATTGAAGCGGACAGAACGCGAATGGCCTTTTTCAAATACCGTGGAATTCACGAGGTTGCAGCACAGGATAAAGATTAGCATCAGGAACGGGGCGACCCAGAATGGTGGTTTCTGCTCCAGCGTAACGGCATACCCCCAACCGTTGATGGCAGTACCCGGTATGCCTAGCAGGAACAACCATGGCAACACACGCAGGCTGACCCGGCCTGATGGGATATAGGTGGGTAATGCAGGTGTTACTGCACTCATTGCTGAGTGTCCCACTGCCAAATCGCGGCGCCGCGGCCGGATTCGACATAGGGCATGGGTTCACCTTGTTGGAATGCCCGGCGCGAATTGACCCGGGTTGGAATAAACCAATAGCCAGGGTGTGGGCAGGGCTGGCCAGGATCGCAGAGCAAGTTTTCCTCTGCTTTGGTACTGTGCTCCACCAGCGCAATCAACCGGCCTGTGGGGCGAACTGGGTGGAAGGTGGTTTCGACGGGTTTGAATTCCGTAACGTAGTCATCCACATCGTCCCTGCGCACCACTTCATACGCCGGCTGCATGACTTGTACGCCTTCACGGGCAAACACCAGGGCTGCTGTTCCCATGCCTGTGGCGGGTACCCATACGCCTGTCCAGGGGACAATGCCGCCGGTTTTACAGGTGAGGGACGTGTCGGCCTGGTATTCGGGAATCTGCTCGGGGAGGTCGGGAAAAACCGCTTCTTCGTAGTAACAGGCAATATCGTTACCCGGCACGCTGATATCGGTGAGGTGGTCGGATTTCCAATCTGGCTGGGTGTTATGCTTGTATGCATCGCCGCAATAACGCTGGCTCATGGCCAGTGCGGTGCAAAAGTCACTGCCTATGCTGTATGCGGCGTTGAGCTTGCCGATAAAGACATCTGCATCGGGCCCCATCCAGCTCATATTGCCTTCATCAAAACCCCGCTGAATATCGCCGAGGCTTTCACACCAGCTGATCATCTCACCGTACTCACAGCCCTTTAGTAAATGCCGGGCATGGGCGTAGCGCTGCAACAGTTCTTCGGTCCGGCCTCCCCAGTATGGAACAGGTGGGTAGTCGGATATGGAAGGGTAGCCTTTGATATGCGCCATCAGGAAATCAAAAGCATCCTGCAGGTGACTACACGCTCGGTCTGTATGGGCTGGCGAGGTGATGGTGTACCAAAGGTGTGCCTCACGGCTAAGATTCCGTTGCATGGCTTTTTATTCAGCTGATTGTTGTCCCATTACTAAATAGGTTAGATGGTGTGGGGAACGATGGCTGAGAAAATGTGGGAGTAGTTAGCGGGTGTATTGGCTATCCTTGTTGGCTAGTATCTGGCGATACTATTTCTTTAGTACTTTCCCCATTCATAGAAGTTAAGAACGCCGACCACATTTTGTGGAAGATGGGATAACCAAGTTTGAATATGATTGCTTAGAGAAATCACCCCTTGATTTATCGATCCAAGTGGCCAGGCATCTTTACCTTGGGCGGCTTTTCTTATTGATTGGTAGGGTAATCCCCCCGGAAAATAGGGGTGTGCAGAAGTAGAATTTTCTCGGATAGAGGGAGTTCTACAAAATGAAGAAATCGAGATTTTCGGACAGCCAAATCATCACCGTGCTTAAGGAGGCAGAGG
>NZ_JBQXDJ010000121.1:0-5097 GCF_052601015.1 Chitinimonas violaceus
AAAATCCACGGGTGAGACTAGCCCGTAGAGATATAGTTATGCACAGTCGCCGGTCAAACGGCGGCAACCATCACTGGGTCAATATTCAATCGGCAGGGTGGGTCAATATTCAATCAGCGCAAACAACACACGATTCCTGCTGACATCCTGGAAGCGAACACACAACTGGCGAAGGGCCTGACTACCGCACTTCAGAACGTCAAGAAAAGACGAGACTAGGGATTTGTCCTACCCGCTTTGAAAGCGTTACAGCAACGGCCGAGAATGAAAAATGCATGGGTTCGCACAAGGTGCTCCCTGCATTAAATCAAGCTGTGTTTGAAACTTGACAAGCCCGCATTCAGCCATAAGCGGAAATGCTGACGGACATTTCTGAATTTCTGCTTTTCGGCCAGAAGCGGACATTAACTCATTGAAATTCATTCTTTATCAGCACGTTCAATTAACAATCGAGTCTCAGGGTACTTCTGAATAAAACGTTCAAGAGCCGTCTCTGGAACGCCAACAAGTATAGTTGCACTACTGTCCCAGCAAGCAATCTCAAATAGCGCATCTTCAATCTGAGGTGAAATTTCCCGACCTGACCAGTAATCAGGATTACCGTCAATGTATGGCACCCTACTTATGTTTGGTCGAATACCTTTGGGAAATGCACTAAAGACGGCCCAAATAAATTGAACATCATTCTCAGCAAGGAATGCTTGTAATACATCACCTGACATCCATTGATCTTCAAAACTGAATTCATCTCCATAGTAGTTCGTTTCAATATCACTGATGTACCACTCATAGTTCGAAGTAGGTAAACCAAGGGCCTCAAGCACTAAGCGCATATTGGTGAAGTATTTTATCTGGTCACTTCTCTCTAAAATGACGTTCATCAAAGAACCTTTCGAAGTGATGTTCTACCAAGATATTTTGATGATTGTTAGAGGCTTTAATATTAATCAACTGCTTTATCATGTTGTATGGTTACTAGACTAGACCATGCTACTCTTGCTGTATGTGCTCAGGTAACGTAGATATTGTGCATGAGTAGCTACTATCATAAGAGTAGCTCTACTACTTAGATCAATTGCTCTTCAAATCTGTAAATTTAAATAGTAGGTTAATAAATATGCCGTTATCTGAAAATTGGTTTGAAGAAGAAGTTATGCATCGAGCAGCTATAGATGGTGATCTCAAGGAGATCAAGCGTCTCATAAGCTCAGGGTACCCAGTCAATATCTTTGATGATATAGGCTGTACACCACTACACTACGCTGTCCAATACAAGCATTATAAGATTGCAAAGTTTTTACTAGAAAGTAATGCAAATGTAAATGCTCGTCATGAAGAAACAAATTCAAATACACCTATTGCGATGGCTGCTGAAGGTGATTATCCGGAACTTGTCAGCTTATTACTTTCTTTCGGCGCAGATCCCTATATAGAAGGTTGGATGGGGTTGAATGCTTGTCATCGAGCAGAAATGAATAAAAGCGAGGCTGGAAGTGAAATCAGATCAATTTTATCCAAAATACCAAAGTCTTGAAAAAACATACTAGAAAACATAAATATTTCCTGGCTAATGCTTGTCCAAGTTGAATCTTCAAGTTTCAGTCAAAAGCGGACATCAAGTTGCTTGAAATGTTACGCTAATTCACCTTAACTCAGGTACCAATTATTTTAGAAGCCCGAGGACTAGTTGATCTACTAAAGCTTTAGTCTCTTCCGAGTGTGATCGAATCCAAGAAATTGTTAGCCTGTCGGTCAATTTTGCTTTAGTTACTCCTGTTTCAATGGCTAGTGCATCGAGAACTGCTTTACCCCATTTACTACCTGAGTGATTTAAGCCTGCTATTTTTGCCTTATCATAGGCATTTGTAATTCCATTTAACACACATTCAGTTGCCGTAACGTTATCAGCAGTGAGAAGTAAACACTCAAGTGCTGTATTTCCGGGTAAGGAAAATATCCAGTCTGTCGGCGCATCACCAATGTCGGGATCGCGAACCCCAATTGCTCTAACCCCATCTTTTCTGAATGCTTTAACTAACCTGTACACATCATCAGTATTTCCGACAGGTACAATTGAACAATTGTCCAGTAGTTGTTTATTCTGACAGCGTAATATTTCGTTTAGAAATTCCTGGGCAACAATATCTTCAACCAGTACCAAATCTTTATTTGTTTTTGCTACAACAGAAAGTTCTCTAGCAACAGCTATATACGGTGTGTGCGGTATTACTCTTACTCCCTGATTATTACGAATCAATAAAGTTCTAGCTCCAGATGGCAGCGATTCAAACAGGTCTGTTGAATGAGTTGCAATCAGAATTTGGTGACCATTTCTAAGGCACAGCGACATGAGATACCAAGCTAGTCCGCGTTGTGCATCAGAGTGGAGTGTTATTTCTGGTTCTTCAAGCAGTATGAGAGAGTTCTTTGGAACCGCTTCTAATTCTTGTATTAGCCGTATTACTTTTTGCTCCCCAGCACCCATATGTGGCTCAGCATACGTGTGAACACCTCGTTTTACTTGAGGTAGAGAATCACTCCAAACACCTATTGGCAATCCAACAGTATGCTGTTTACCCTCTGGATATGAGACTCCAAGTACAGTAGAAATACTTTGAAGTATCTCTGGAGTGAATATCGTAGTTTTTTTAACCTCAAGCTTAGAACGAAAGACATGAAGCCTATCTTTGCGTTCGATTCTTGGAGCAAAAGTAGCAATCCCGAAGAATTCAATATTTCTAATAGGATTATTACGTCGAGGATATCCCCAGCGCTTTCTCTCTTTTAAGTAGGGTATAGAAACTGTAGGGTGGTCATCCCAAAAACTGAATTGTACTGATGAAGTTTCTCCGAATGCGGGGGTCTTTTCGGCTAAAGCACTTCGTACCCAATCTCCTATTTTGTATTGACGCTTTCCCTCATAACTTACATATGCGGCTGAGCAAAGCTGTAAGAAGGTTGTCTTACCGCTACCATTAGTACCAGCGATAGCTGTAATTGGCCATGTAAACTCAATACATGCTGAAATACCTCGAATTCCCTCTATCGAGATAGATTTCAACATATTTCGGAAAAGCCCGTTCCGGGCTTGCGGATTGTCCCACTTATCGTTTATGCGGTCGATTAGGAGGGATATCTGTTCTTGGCTTGCCATAACATCTAACTCCCTATCAGACAGCCGCAGTTGCCAACCTCCGTAAGTCTAGTATGAAGTTAGAGGAATTCCGCTTTGGGTTGTCTGCAGCCAGCCAATAGCGGAAATTCAGATGGTCATTCCCGAACGGCCAGTTCTTGGTCAAAGCGGACGTTATCTAATTCGAAGTGCGATGATCGAATATGGAATTATTAATCCGGCAATATGAAAGAGCATATAGACTTACGGTACTTGGAACCTAATACATTGTTTAAAAACAGCTTTTGGTTTTGTCCATATTCTCTATCTAATTGCCGCATTAATAGCCTAGGGCCTGCTCTTTTTTTTCCATTACTCACTCCCTTCTTCGATCAATATAACGACCGGGTCGAAAGTATCTACAGAATTCAGGCTACCTCAGTCCAGGACTGAATACCTAGTCAATATAAGTTACTTGCCGAGCAATGTCTTGAGGTAGTTTTAGATTGAACCGCTTCAATTGCTTTTTGCTAAATAGATAATCACCCGTAGTTGGCGTAACTGGAATAATTGCGCTTGGGGATAATTTATCTTTCAATATTTTTTTTACAATTTCGGCAGCAGCTTTTCCTTGTTCTTTAGATGAAATCACCAAACCACCAATGGCTTTGTCTGAACCTATCGAAAAATCCCAAAAACCAAACAAAGGGACTGGAGTGTTAGCTGATGTCCAACTAATGACTGCCTGATCATTCGCTGTACTGCCATCAGTGTCTTTTAATGAGTGGTACAAGCCGGTAATGATTGCATCGTAACCAGCAGTATGTGCGGATTTCACAGTGCTTTGCCAATCGGCATAGGTCGACAACAGCCTCATTTCTAATGTTGCCCCCGTAATGTTTTGCATAGTTTCGCCGCCTAAAATCTCACTCAATATTACCTCTGCAGTTTTTGAATGATCGAACAGTAGCAATATCTTTTTAGCACCAGGCAATAAACTAAGAATAAGTGGTACATTCCGCTTGATGAATGGGCGTTCAATCACGCCAGTAATGTTTTTAAAAATGCCATAATTGCGTGGATTATTATTAATTCCCAAGTAAACCCCAGGAATATTGGCTGCATCTAACTTTGGTCCTGTTGAAGAAAGCGCAATATCATCACCCAAAACAACCAAATCCGGTTTCACTTCTTGGATCTTATTCCAACCTTGCTCGGCCATTTCGGCGTGCTTTTCTTTTGGTAGTCGTTTAGTGTCCATGCCAAAAATTTCATAACGATAGCCTGGTCCAAGTGAAGACTGTAATGCCTCTCTATAATTCCTATCCCATATGAAGTCAGGATGGTAGCTTTCGAGAATAAATACTAGTTTATCCGCCGCAAATGTACATGGGCTGATCAGTACAGCCAGCCCTAACAGTACGATATATTTAATATTCCACATTCTCACTATAACCTCATTGCAGTATTAAGGCGACTATAAACAGTGCATATGAACAATGACAAATCCCATTTGAAACAATGTGCTAAATAATTTTGCACAGCAAATCTATATAGGGTTTCAAATTGCCGGACAATACATCTTTTTTTGCCTTTACGGGCATTGATCACTCAATAAGCCATGATCTATATTAATCGTGTTGCTGCTTCAACAAGCTATAACCCTTAGTGAAATACTAGACAGTATCATCACGAGATGCCAATCCAGATAACCATGCAATGGATCTGAGCCACCGCCAGAAAAAAGTGCAGTGGTCAAATATTTTCGGACACGCCAATCGGTCCTGTTGCTGCCATTTTCTGTTCATAAATCGCGGGAGGTAAGTTCCCCCGGGCCGAGTGCAAACGCACATTGTTGTAGGGCACCTCGAAAAACCCTCCGCCCATGGCATGATTCCGACATCCAAAAGTCAGCCCTCCAATCATGATCAAATCCAGTCTGTTTGCCAGTGAAGAACGTGAAGCCAAACTGGATCAGCTGGGCG
>NZ_JBQXDJ010000122.1:0-4987 GCF_052601015.1 Chitinimonas violaceus
GGGCTATGCCGCCAAGGATTGGAAGACGGCCATGAACCAATTCGCTATTCTTTACGCGGATCGGTTTATTCGATCATCCGTGTGAATCTCAAACCCGCCTTGAACACGGAAATCCTGACACCCCCCGCCACTGTGGGGTTTAGCGAAGCCTACCTTGAGCCCCTTAATATTTATTCCATGTTGTGCGCTGCTATTGAGCTTGACGGCTCGCCGTTGGGCTTGGTGTGCTGTGAAAACTCAGCGCAAGTAAAAGTCTGGAGCCAGCAGGACCTGCAATATCTTCAACAAGGTGCAGCAATGGTCGGTTTGGCGATGAAGAAGTTTGGTGGCTGAGCTGATGTAGGTTGCCAAGGCATGGATACTTAGGGTCGCTAACAAAACCCTTCTGGCGTTGTTGCGCAAGTTTGCCGTACCCACGTACGGTCTACGCTTGCCCGCTTGGCCAGAATCGCTTCGCTGGGTTTTGTTAGCTACTCTTAAGCGTCACTACTTACCTTTGTCTTGGTTGGTGTAACGATATCTCTGCTGTCCTTACTTATTTTTTGCTTTGTTTTGTACCTGTTCGCGAAGCTTTGAACGGGTTCTTATTAAGGTTGGCCATGAGCGGGTTGACGGCATATCATCGCCAGCTCTGTTAAGCCAACCGAGCTATTCTGTTATGCCCAATCCCGACCGTGATTTTTCCGATGAGGAATTGCTGCGCTATAGCCGGCATATCCTGCTCGATGAGATTGGCATTGAGGGCCAACGCAAACTAGCTGCTGCCAGCGTCCTGATTGTGGGCTTGGGGGGCTTGGGCTCCCCCGCCGCGATGTATCTCGCTTCTGCCGGTATAGGGCGGCTTTTGCTGGCGGATGCAGATACGGTGGAGTTGACGAATCTGCAGCGCCAGATCGTACATCGGCAAGGTAGCCTGGGGCTGGCGAAGGTTTTTTCAGCACAAGCAACGCTAGTGGGTATCAACCCCGACATCGCCATCGTGCCAATATCAGAGCGACTGCAAGGAGAGTCGCTTATGGCGGCTATCGGCCAAGCTGATGTGGTGCTCGACTGTTCAGACAATTTTCCAACCAGG
Organism: Chitinimonas violaceus; assembly: GCF_052601015.1. NCBI lineage: Bacteria > Pseudomonadati > Pseudomonadota > Betaproteobacteria > Neisseriales > Chitinibacteraceae > Chitinimonas > Chitinimonas violaceus. The sequence goes on from NZ_JBQXDJ010000122.1 coordinate 1,076, forward strand.
CACGCTGTTAATCGTGCTTGCTTTACGTTGGGCAAACCACTGGTTTCCGGTGCCGCTGTGCGTTTTGATGGCCAGTTCGCGGTGTTTGACCCGCGCCAAAAGCAGAGCCCTTGTTACCGTTGCCTGTTCGATGAAGATGGCGAAGCCAGTGATGGCCCCTGCGCAACATTCGGCGTGTTTGCGCCTTTGGTTGGCATTATCGGGGCGATGCAGGCCGCTGAAGCCATGAAAATACTGCTCGATATGCCGGGCGTGCCCTTGGGTAAATTGATGGTGCTCGATTTGCGTACGCACGAATGGCGCAGCCTGCGATTCAAGCGAGATCCTGCCTGCCCAGTCTGCTCAGCTAGAAATTAGCGGGCATTTGCGACTTCATATAGCCAACAGTTTTTCCATGTACGTTTCCCTATTTCCATAGAGACATACCAGTTTAATGCCGGTGCTCGGTTTCGGTAATAGGAGAGCTTGGCTCACTGTTGCTCGAAAGCCCCGCAGTCTGGCTCCACATCGCTACTGTGTAGGCACTTGGGTTTCATCGTTCTGTTTACTGTAGCTATAGCGATTTAAGCGTCTTACTTGGCTATTAATCGTTCGCCATGGTACTTCGTTACGTATATTATTAATGACATAAGCATAAATAGATATGTAAAGTCATTGCATGAGATACCAAGTTAATACATCATTGTTACCAATTTGGTGTAAATGGTTGATACCGGTATTGTCCAGCTTACGATTTCCCTGTCAGGGTGCGAGGGGCAGTGGAATCGAGATGTAGACCGGTCTAGCTAACCGGTGACCTCGCTCTTCCCTTCTTGGATGGAGACACCGTATGTACAGCAACCCCAAGCAGTCCCGGCATTTTTCTCTGTGTAGCATCACGGCAGGTCTTGTAACGGCCGGCATTTTGTATGCGCCTGGTGCATTGGCCGCCGACTGTGCTGTTACTTGGACTGAAGGCAATACCTACGCCGCAGGTAGCCAGACTTCCTATCACGGCAATAACTATAAAGCGTTGGTTACCCACACTGCTCATGTGGGTGCGAATTGGAATCCGACAGCTTCACCTACTTTGTGGCAACCGCAAGGTAGTTGCTCTGGGAGCGGCGGACCTGCCCCTATACCGGCTCCTGTACCTACACCTGTGCCAACACCGGCACCAACTCCTAGCCCGAATGTCTGCTACGTCCTTTGGCTGGGCGATACCATTTATAACGGCGGACAGCGCGTCACTTATGAAGGCCGCAATTACGAAGCCAAGTGGTGGACCCGCGGTGATGTGCCCACTTCAAATGTCGGCGATGGTAAGCCTTGGAAAGACATCGGCGCATGCTCGATAACGCCAACGCCAACGCCAACGCCAACGCCAACGCCAACGCCAACGCCAACGCCAACGCCAACGCCAACGCCAACGCCAACGCCAACACCGACACCGACACCGACACCGGGCGCGCGGCAGGTTGGGTCTTACTTTGCCCAGTGGGGGATTTACGGTCGTAATTATCAGGTGAAGCAGATTGAGACCTCGGGCTCAGCCGCGAAGCTGACCTTCCTGAACTATGCCTTCGGTAACGTCTACAAGAAGAACGGCGGATACGAGTGTGATATTCAATACCGTACCGAGTCCGGTAATGGCGATGGTGGAGATCCGTTTGCGGATTACAGCAAATCCTTCTCGGCAGCCGCTTCTGTGGATGGTGTTGCCGATAAATGGGATAGCCCATTGCGCGGGAACTTCGGCCAACTTAAACGGCTGAAGACACGTTACCCAGGCATCAGTCCGATGATTTCCTTGGGTGGTTGGACCTGGTCGCGGTGGTTCTCGGCTGCGTCGGAAACTGATGCCCTGCGTAAACAGCTGGTGAAAAGCTGTATCGATGTCTACATCAAGGGGAATCTGCCTGCGTATGACGGAGCGGGTGGTGCTGGTGCGGCAGCCGGATTGTTCGATGGCATCGACATCGATTGGGAGTTCCCAGGTGTTCAGGGCTTTGGTTACAACACGGTCAGCCCTGCTGATAAGCAGAACTTTACCTTGTTGCTCAAAGAGTTCCGTACACAGCTTGATACATTGGGAGCGACAACCGGTAAGCGGTACAAGCTGACGGTGGCGATAGGTGCTGGTAAGGACAAGATAGGCATGACTGAGCCTGCTCAATACAGCCAGTATCTGGATTGGATCAATCTCATGTCGTACGACTTCCATGGTGGATGGGATGCCAAGGGTCCGACAGACTTCCATTCGCATCTGACCAACGACCCAGCCAGCCCGAATGCATCAACGCCATTAGGTGCAAGCTACAACATCCAAGGGGCGGTGAACACACTGCTTGCAGCAGGTACCCCACCGGGCAAGATTGTGGTGGGTATTCCTTTCTATGGACGTGGCTGGACCGGTGTAAATAATGTGGGCAATGGCCTTTACCAGGCAGCCAGTGGTCCGGCTCGCGGTACCTATGAAGCTGGCATTGAGGACTACAAAGTACTCAAGAACGCGCCAGGCCAGATCTTTACTCACCCGGTTACCAAGCAAAGCTGGAAGTTCGACGGAAATACTTTCTGGTCTTACGATACACCGGCCGATATTCAGACCAAGATTGACTACGTTAAAGCCAAGGGGTTGGGTGGCATGATGAGTTGGTCGATGGACGGTGATACCGCGGATGGTGAACTGATGAGCAAGATGAGTACGGTGCGGTAAGCCGTTTCTCCTGCCTTCGGGATATTTGGCAAACATCTCCCTGTCTTGTGCAGGGGGTGTTTGTCGTATCGCCTCCTTATCGTTTATGAACAAAGAAAGGTAGATAGGAGGCGGTAATGCCCGAGTTGAGTAAAGAGTGGCAGGTATGGCTGAAGGATAACCATGCCCGGGGGTGCTCGGCGGAGTCGATGGTTGAAGCCATGGTAGGGGCTGGGTTCAATGTACAGTATGCCAGCGTGGTTGTTGCAGACGTCAGTGCTGGTGGCGAATTGCAGGTAGCAGTGCCAGTCAGCCAGGTGACCGGCGAATATCGTTATGAAGATTGGCCGCCATTTTTGTTAGGAAATCGGCTTGATGGTGGCGATGCTTTGGCGACGGTGGCATTACGTTGCGAGCGGCCTCAAGTACTGGTGCTTGATGGTGTGCTGTCCGATGAAGAGTGCGATGAAGTGATCGTTCGCGCTCAATCCAAGTTGCGTCGGTCCACCACGGTAGACCCATTAAGTGGTGAGGAGAGCGTGATTGCTCAACGCAGTAGCGATGGCACCTTCTTCACCTTGAATGAAGATAGTCTGATTGCCCGGCTCGATGCTCGTATCGCCCGGCTGATGGATTGTCCGGTGGAAAACGGTGAAGGGCTACAGATTCTTCGCTATGGGGTTGGTGGTGAATACCGTCCGCACTTTGATTACTTTCCACCCACCGATCCAGGCAGTGTTAAGCATATCGCCAAAGGTGGGCAGCGCGTGGCTACCATGGTGATCTACCTGAGTAATGTAACCCAAGGCGGTGCAACCATTTTTCCTGACGTAGGTTTAACGGTTAATCCACGTAAGGGCAGTGCTGTGTATTTCCGTTACACCAATAGCCATGGCCAGATAGACCCACTCAGCCTGCATGGCGGTGCGCCTGTCGAAGCGGGGGAGAAATGGATCATGACCAAGTGGGTGCGCCAGCGGCGTTATAGCTAGACGAATTGGACCCTGCTTACGATCTGTCGCTACGTAGCGGGCGGCCTGTCAATTAGTCGGAGACTTAACTGTATAGTCTGAGGCGATCTGATCGCGGTGGTGCGCTGGATCAGTCATCTGAGGTAGCCTGAATTCCGTAGACACACCTGATTGGTAAACTTGAGCCAACAGGAGGCTGCGGTGAGTAAGAGAGAAACACAAAGCTATACGTCGGAATACCGAGCGGAAGCCATCAAGTTAGTG
>NZ_JBQXDJ010000123.1:0-4967 GCF_052601015.1 Chitinimonas violaceus
CCTCTGCCTCCTTAAGCACGGTGATGATTTGGCTGTCCGAAAATCTCGATTTCTTCATTTTGTAGAACTCCCTCTATCCGAGAAAATTCTACTTCTGCACACCCCTATTTTCCGGGGGGATTACCAGCCACCATGCGCACGTCTTCACAGTCGGTACGCCAGCGCCAGAGATCATCCTGGCGGATTGCGAAGGCATTGGCGCCCAATCTCGGCACAGCAGGCCGGATTAGCAGACAGGGATCACCGTTGATGTAGGTGTAATGGCGGACCAGCCCGTATTGCTGCTGGGCCTTGCCGGTATCGAGGAGAGTTGCTGCGTCGCCTTGCATGTCTGGCCACTCGGAAATGCTGGAATGGGAAGACTGTAGGGGTTGTTACCGGTGAACTACTGCTTCACAGAACAAATAAATAAGCCACATTCCGGAGCAAAGGCAGGCAGCTGAATGCCGTTTCACCAGCCACCATACTGGGCCCAAACTCAGATTACCCGAGCATATCTGCACAGCATGCAACTCCGTCCTGGCAATAAAACCATCCGTTTCCTAGGGAAATCCCGAATGTCTGTTTGCATGCATCCCGAATACTTTCACTCAGATAAACATGTTTTTGTCATAAACATTAATCAAAAACCATTAGGTAATGCTGCTTACCTTCATAAGTAGGGTTTGCAGGTTGCCTGCTTTCTATTTTTAGGTAGGGAATTCATTTTGAATAACAGAACTACAATTCTTGCAATCAGCATTTCTCTTTGCTTTGCTCTGACCGCATGTGGTGGAGGTGGTGGTGGTCAGCCGGCTCCAGCTACTACTCCGACACCCGCTCCGATACCGACACCGACACCGACACCGACACCGACACCGACACCGACACCGACACCGACACCGACACCGACACCGACACCGAATACTACATTCCAACGCCTACAAAAAGGCGATATGTATAGCTTGCATGTTGACCTTAATCGAATCCCGACATCTTTTTCAATCTATGAATTGGGTGCTGTATCTGTCTTAAATACAGTGTTAACTGACTTCTCCTTTGCTGGTTTCCATATTAGAGACAACCATAATCCAGCGCGAATGAACCTTACAGCGGTATTTCTGCATCAGTTGCTTTCACCGCTAAAAACCTACACTGCAGATTATCAGGACCACCATCTTGGTCTCGATGACAGACTGGGAAATGAGGCTCTATATGATCGTTATGTCGTTAGCAAGGAAAATGTAGGTTGGATGGCCAGTATTACAGCGACTGATAAGCCAGCCTATCGATTTCGGCTTGAAGAATTTGAATTGAACAATCAACTAATGAAATACAGCATGTTGTTCAGTACTGGTGAACCCAAGAATGGAATATTGCCGTCTGGTGCGAAACTAGCTGATACATTAGGTGATAATAAATTTTCGTCTGAAGCTATAGGATTGCGTGCATATATTAATCTGCCCGCCAATACACCATTAGTGTTTCAGGGTGCTCCTATTGAGAAAAATGCCGCAACTGATTTGTACTGCATACAACCGACACCTTCTTCAACAAAGGTTGGCTTTAAACTCATTGGTGACAGTAAGGTTGAAGTTTATAAAGCGACATCCGACTGTAAACCCGATGGGTCATTGATTGGAGAGGGGAGTTATCGTCAAATCAGCCTCTCACCCTCTACTTTTTCTGATAATTTCTATTTCTTCACCTTTCCCAGGTCGCAGTCCATAGAGGAAATGTTATTTAATCCCACTTATGTTAACGCAGGTGCCAAACTTGCAATTTCTCAAACAGGGAAGGATGTCGCAGTATATTTCGACAAAGAAACAGAGTTAAAAGATCCACAAGTTCATTTCAACAAAGCAGCCATCACTGAGTTGAAAACACAGCTTGGACTACCGCAGTAATACTTGAAAGTAAGCTGCTGATAGCCGTGAACGTGCTCTAAACAGTCGTTCACGGTTTTTTACGCCTACTTTTCGTGGATGCAACGTAATTGTTTCAACCTAGCTTTGACGAAAAACTGGAGGCAGTTGATACCACAACCCGTTGTTCCGTAAAGACACAAACGTCAACGTCTACCTGGCAAGCCAACTAACCCAGACCTGTGCTGCTATCTTGTATGCAACTCGAAAGGGAATCTGGCATGCGAAAGCATCACGGCTTTACCCTGGCTGAAATAGCTACAGTCTTAGTCATCATGGGCTTCATCTTCCCAATGATCTGGGGGTTATTTAATACTCAGATGACACAAAGCCGTGTTGATGCCACGAAGGGTAACCAGGAACTCTTAAGCAAGCACTCCAGCGCTATGTGGCTGCTAATGGCCGCCTACCTTGTCCAGCCCCTGTCAATCTAGCCCCTACTGCTGCAAATTTTGGTATGGCTTCGCGTGAGCCGCCGGTAGATGGCGCGGCAACCTGCAACCTTGGAGGGTACGAACATCGCAGGGAATACGGTGTACCGTGGACTAGTCCCATGGGCAACGCTCGGCATCACAGAGTCGCAAGCAATGGATGGATTCGATGGCTATTTCACCTACTACGTCAGCCGCGCGGCTATTCGCAATCCTTCTGCTGTGCTTACCCCAGCCCAACGCTTGAGCCCGGGCAGCAGTATCAACGGCCCCATCATTGTCACCAATGGCACCACGAACCTAGTAACAGGAGTGGTTGCTGCCATCATTTCGCATGGAATCAATGGGTATGGTGCATACACCTACCAAGGTTCTGGCTCTCAGAAGCCAGCAGCCAGTGGTGGAGCGCGTGAACAGGAGAATACGGACAACGATGTCATTCTCACTAAGGCTGACTATGCAACTAGTGGTCCTAACCAATTCGACGATATTGTATTGTGGTTGACTGCTGAGGATGCACTAGCACTATCAGCAACTACAGACGGGGGAGCAAAACCTGCAGCACAAGCAGTACGAGAACGGGCATATAGCTTTGCGTCTGTAATGGCCAGGGTAACTAAGTCCTCTGGAAGTCTAGCTGTTGATGGCGGCTTAACTCCCGTAGCTTATAACAATTATTTCCCGGCAAACGGAGCATGTGATTCAGGAGCCCGAGACTTAGTGTATTTCGATAGAGGTACCACTGCCCTCAATATCTCGGCAGCGGATGAACTCGATCCATGGAGCAATCGCTTCGTTTACTCGCGTGGCCGTACTACGTTAAACGACAGCCATAATACATGTGCCTATGTAATTAATATCATCTCGTCAGGACCTGACGGAGTGTTGAATACAGCTGATGATGTACAAATTCTATTTTCAACCTCCGTATATACCGGCTTGGTTGCTAAGTTCTAGAGGGGCGCATGAACTATGTCCAGCCGCGCCAATCAACTTGATACGCCGAAAGCAAGAATTTCTAGGCTAAAGGAAGCAATACACTCAGACTTGGGGAAGAAGGTCGCAACGTTCTTCTTCCTTCTCTCATTTGTCGTGGGTCTGTTGTTTACCAAGTAGTTCTGTTGGCTAGATTGCGCCTAGCAGAAAAAGTTGCAATCGATCAGTGAAAAGTTCTTGTAGTGCTTAGGCTATTGTGCACTTTTCCAACCACTTAAATAATTTTGCATAATTACTTCGGTACGCTTTCTATCTTTCAGTTTAGCCAATGCCTTGCGCAGCTTGTTGACTAAATCTGGGGAGGTTTTACGATTCACTGCATAGTAATATCCCTCACCTCCACTGATTTTGATTATCTTCTGAAGCTCTGTTAATGAAAGCTTTTGTTGCTTAACTCTCCATACTGCTGATGGTTCAGTGTCGTAAAAATAATTGACTCGGCGATATAAAAATTTGCGCAATACAGTTTCCATATCTTTCGAATAGTCTATTTGTTCTGGTTTTACTCCTTTAGCGAACAAATCGGTAACTGTAGCATCTCCAAACACGGCACCAATGACTCCAGACAATGCATCTAATCTGAGTAACGAATTATTACTATCAGGCCTCCCAAATAACCAGATTTCCCTGGGCACGATTGGGCCAACCCACTCAAATAATTGTTCACGCTCGGCGCTACGGGCAGTACAAAAAACTAAAGTTGCAGGCCGATGAAGCGCTGTTTCATAAGCACGTTTCCAAGGTACTACTTCTATATTGACCGATATACCAGCCTCTAGAGCTATTTCCTTAAGTAGATCAGTCGCAATTCCTTTTACAGTGCCATTATCGCTAAAACTATATGGTGGCCATTCTTCCGTAAAGGCATTCAGCACTACAGGTTCAGCAGCGAGTACTAGCCCAGAAATACATGCCGCACTGAACCATAACCATTGGCAACGAAACATGGCTTTCTTTCCTATCTCAACTAGTGCTATGCGCTAATGCAGTACCCGTCTCTGATACAGAACAGTGAGATAGCTGCATAGCAATACAATAGTTACGCATTAAGACAACGCGAACTAGTGCATTTTTATCTCCTGCCAATACTTATGCTTAGTCTAGACGACCTGATAACGCCGTGCATTTCGAGACTTTGCTCTGCTTTCTTGCTCCGTTATCTCGTTGTAAGAGTTCCCCAAATGTCCTAATGCAACGTATTGCAAAGCATCGTGCGGGTGCGAAAACCTGTTCTTGTCGGGAGTCTCGGTAAAACGTTCCTCCCCCGGAACCAGCATCTTCCGGTATTGATAGCCCCCGTTGAATCCCTTGATGAGCACCTTGCAGGATTTGTCGAGTAAGAATGCAGGCTCACCATCTACCAGACGTATCAGGAAGCTCTCCACTGCTCCCACACGCGCAATCGGTGCATTGGTTCTGGTGGGTTTCGTTTCCAGTCCTGTCTGTCGCAGCGCTTGAAAGCAGGTTCTCTCGTCGGTATCTGCTCTTGCTGAGCCAGCAGGATCACCCCAGTGTTGCGGCTGACCGAAAACTGACCCAGCCAAAGTGCTAGTGCCGATTCAAAACTGACCCAGGTGTTCTACTTGCCCTGCCTAATTTCTAGGCAGGAGAGAAAGGGTGATCACCATGGAAATGT
>NZ_JBQXDJ010000124.1:0-1200 GCF_052601015.1 Chitinimonas violaceus
GCGGCGAGTCCTTCGGCCGCGCCTTCAAACATCGACTGCTTCTTACGCCAGTCGATGGTCCAGGTCTTGGTGCGTGTTACTACCTTCTTTGCTCCCGCTTCTACCCCCTTCACCACGGCACAGGCAGCCTCACCGTAGCGGTTCAATTGCTCGGGGCGGTCTTCCTTTGCCAAGGACAACGGCAGGTCTTTACGACGGGCCAGCGGGCCGCCCAGGAGCTGGCAGAACAAGCCCCAGTTGCCGGTATCGGCAGCAGCGGCAGCCCGGTCTATGAGGGCGTGGTGTTGCTTGGCACCGCGTAGTTTGCGCAGTTCACGCCATAGGATCACGGGCGGGCCGCCATAGAATTGGAACTGACGCACATGCCATAAGCTTGCCCAGGCACGGACCTTCTGTGCCCCGGTAATGGTGTCGGTACCGGCTTCGTAGTCGTCACCCAGGGCGATATGTTCGCCATCGTCGCGACGTTGTTCGCTTTTACCGTCGAGGTTCTTAGTTAGGTATTTGGTAAGGTAAGCGACGGCACCCCCGACGCGGCGACCATCTGGTAACACTTGGGCTGGGTTCATGACTTGGTAATTGAACCGCACGTTAGTCGCGGGTACCTTGTGCCACTTGCCCCCTTCCTTGTTCCATACCTTACCGACTAGCTCGTCGGGATAGGCTTGGCAGGCGTAGTCCTGAAACAGCGCCACAAAGCGCGTGAGGGCCTCGGGTTCGCCAAACAGCATCATGTGCCAGTGTGGGCAGGCGTCGGCATGGGGTTCGGTGGTACGTAGGCCATAGACGTGTAAGCCGCGACGATCCGCCGCTGCCCGCACCTTGCCCCAGGTTTGGCATAGGTAATCGTTCGCCTGCTTGGGGGTGGGTTTGCCAGCGGCGACCCAAGCCGGGTTAATGATTTGGTCAAAGGCCCGCTGGCCGCGCTTACGCTTACCGCTGACGGTCTTACTAGGGTGATAAGCACTCGGGGCGGTCACGGTCACGAAGACCGCCGAATGCCCCAATTCCTCGGCAACCAGCTCGAACCCTTTTACACGGGTGACGAGCTCCGCAAAACGGACACGTGGGTTGGCGACGCTGCTTTGCTGCATATCGAACAACGAGACTTCATCGCCTTCGTTGCTGGTGGCTAGCGCATGGCGTAGGGCTTCGGTCTGGTCTTTCCATTTGGTTTGCAGCAGGGAGAGGGTTTGTTGT
>NZ_JBQXDJ010000124.1:1297-3612 GCF_052601015.1 Chitinimonas violaceus
TTTCTACGTGGTAAGCAACAGTTTCCATCGGTTTCTTTGGGCAAGCCGACCCCCTTACGGCCTGTTGAGGTCGTTTAAAAAGGGTGACGTCGGTGGGTTAAATCAGCAGTGAACTACTCGACAGCCAGTATCAAACGGGGCGAGAGAAGGCGCACGTCATTGCCGTTGTGCGCGAAATCCACACAATAGAAAGTCGGATTTAGTAGGGTATTTAGTGCTAGACATCGCCGCTCCTTTAGGCATGCCGCTCCCCTTACGGCCTGTTGGGGTCGTTAAAAAGGGTGAGTCGGGGGTTAAAACAGCAGGGTGGTAACTCGACAGCCAGTATCGGTCACGACGGGATTGGAAGCACGAACTCGCTATTGTGTGGAAAGCTCACACAATTCGGGCGGTTTCTCCCTTGTGCGCGCGCTCGTATCCCCGCCACGCCCGCGCACTTAATAGGGCGTTTTTTATGCACCTGCATGATGGGTTCAAACCCGCGTCAGTACTGGGGCGGAATGGGGTTTGTGGGGTGCAAAAAATCATGCGAATTCATGCACTCTAGGCATGCATTTGCATGCAGTGGGCGGCTAAAGGGGCAATCACTGGCGGTTAACGACGCGATTTACCTGACAAGTTGCCTCAGCGAGGTGCAAAAACGGGTGGAAAAGGGGTCGGATTCGGTGTTTTAGGGGGGTGATGGCACCCCGAAATTGTGTGGTGTGTTCCCACAATGGGGTTTGCTCGTCGAGGTGGCGCGGGTTCCGGATACTGGCGGCATGCGTTCAACGACGCCTCATCTGGTCCAGTCGGATACGGATGCACCCACAAAAAAGCCCTAAGCGATGACTAACTTCACTCCGACCTACGACGAACCCGCCAACGATCTGGCTTATGGCGACAGCTTGCGACACGACCGCTTTATGCGTTTGCCGGAAGTGCTGAGCAAATGCGGGCTGTCTCGCACTGGCTTGTATGACGCGATGCGTCTGCGTGACTTCCCGAAATCGATTCACCTTGGCTCACGCAATGTGGCATGGCTGGAATCGGAAGTCCTTGCCTGGATGCAGCAATGCATCGCCCAACGCCAAGCCTGATCAACCCCACTATTAAGGAAACCTTCCCATGTTTGAACATCACCCTGAATACCGCGCTGCCATTGAAGCGGCTTTAGCAGAATGCCACGCAGCCCGCGACGCCTTCTTACCTTTGCAGGCGGTTTGTACGGCGCTACGTAAAGAAATCGCGGCACATCAGCAATCGGCCCAGGAAGCAGAAAACGAGGCCGCCCGCCTGAGAGCAGAAAACAAAGGCTTGCTGCGTAGCTTTACCAGCCACCTTAGCCCGAAGTGCCGTGAACTCAAGGCGCAGGAACGTGCAGCCTATACGCTGGCGGAAGATTGGCGTGAACTGGCCAGTGAACTGGAAAAGGGACTAGATGAAGCCGACGAAGACGCCTCTATCCATTGGTATCGCGTATTGGATGCCCAAGACCGGTTACGTGAATGCTATAGCCATGCGCTGATTGAGATTGGGCTTAGCCAGTTACCGCTGGCGCTCAAGCTGGGTTTCCAATTGCAGGCGGATTGTTTGGAAAGCGAAGGGCGGCATGCCAGCTGGCGTTTGTTTGACGAGTCGAGCCTGGATGCGGCATGGCGCGAGTTAGCGCCCAAGCTGTTAGCGCAATGCAAGGAAGCGGTGACGATACCGGACGAGGCGATTCGGGCGGGCCTGCAAGTGGCGGACCGTGGTTGTGTGCCGGAACTGACGCCAGCACAAATGCATGTGCGTCGCTTTGAACGCCAGAAGGCGGCAGAAGCAGAAGCGGCCCAGGCCTAACCCTTTTAAATACAGACGAAAGCGAACAAGATCATGAGTAAATGGATAGGTGTAGAACTGGAAGGCACGTTGGCCAGATATAACGATCGCTTCCCGAATCAGATTGGCGAGCCGGTGAATGCGATGCTGTTACGGGTGAGAGGCTGGTTAAATGAAGGCAAGACGGTAAAAATCCTGTCGCATCGAGCGAAGGCGGGAAGCAGTAACTACGAGGTGACTAGCTGGTTGCGCGACCAAGGGCTGAGCATGTTGGAAGTGGTGCCGATGGATAAAGACATGCAATCGTTCTGGGGTGCACGTGCGGTGCGAGTGGAATTGAACGACGGTAAGCTCTGTAATGGATGCCGGAATACCCCTGAAAACCTGTTCCGTCATCAAGGATATGGGTATGCCCCGGAGGACTACTATCAAACGGACTGCTAGGGCCTGCTTACCTATATAACGTACGTATCTCTCTTCTTCTTACTCTTATTTAAATAAAAAAGCCCCCTGAA
>NZ_JBQXDJ010000124.1:3708-4860 GCF_052601015.1 Chitinimonas violaceus
TTGGGTGATGAAACGGCGCAATATCAGCTTCCGGCATGCGGCGGAATGGTTGCGGACGGGCTTAGGGGACCGCAGCCTGGAACCGGTATTAACCCCTTCTTCCTTAGCCGCTTCGCCTGTTGCTGAGTCGCCCATGGTGGATGCCGCCGAGCGGCAGACCTTGTTAGGCCGGGTGCTGGCGTATTACCACGACACGCTTAAGCAAAGTCCCGAGGCGTTGGCCTACCTGGATAAGCGGGGTTTGAATCACCCAGAGTTGATTGGCACCTTCCAGCTGGGTTACGCCAACCGCACCCTGGGCTATCGGCTGCCCGCCAAGACGCTCAAGGCGGGTATCGCGGTGCGTCAGTCTTTGCAGACGGTGGGCTTGCTGCGCGAGAGTGGGCACGAGCACTTTAACGGCTCGTTGGTTGTGCCGGTCATTGACCTGGATGGTCAGATTCACGAAGTGTATGGCCGCAAGATACGCACCGACCTGCGCCCAGGGACAGCGGATCACCTTTACTTACCGGGTACCCACGCTGGGGTATGGAATGAGGCGGGTTTAGCGGCAGCGGGTGGCGAGGTCATTCTGTGTGAGGCGCTGATTGATGCGATGACCTTCTGGGTGAATGGTTTGCGCAATGTGACGGCCAGCTATGGGGTGAACGGGTTTACCGATGACCACCTTGCAGCGTTTGAGCGTCACGGGGTGAAGCGGGTACTGATTGCCTATGACCACGACGAAGCGGGCGATAAGGCCGCGCGGGCCTTGGCAGAACGGTTGCAAGCGCTGGGGATCGATTGTTGGCGTATTCGCTTCCCACATGGTTTAGATGCCAATGCCTACGCCCTGGCAATGAAACCAGCGCCTAAAGCCCTCAGTCTGGCGGTGCGTAAAGCCGAATGGATGGGGCTAGAGGATGCGCCGAGCGAAGGTAAGCAAGCCCTGGCGGCGATGGCTTCCCGCGTCATAGCAAGGCCAGAGGCGGCCCCCCCGCTTCCCTTAGCCGCTGAGGTGTCGGTTGTAACGGCTGAGTTGGTTCCGACGCCGCTACCGGTTGCCGAGTTACCGGCCAGCCCGGTACCCCCTGCGCCGCATTGCGACCTCAGCGCCGAGGTGAGCGAACGGGAAGTGGTCATGCAGTTAGGTGGGCGACGTTGGCGGGTGCG
>NZ_JBQXDJ010000125.1:0-4858 GCF_052601015.1 Chitinimonas violaceus
GCACTAACTTGATGGCTTCCGCTCGGTATTCCGACGTATAGCTTTGTGTTTCTCTCTTACTCACCGCAGCCTCCTGTTGGCTCAAGTTTACCAATCAGGTGTGTCTACGGAATTCAGGCTACCTCAAGGTGTGTCTATGGAATTCAGGCTACCTCAATGTTCCGCGTCGGCGTTTCGTAGACATATCACATCCAGCATGCTGATGAAGCGAAAAGATTGGTGTCAATCAACCCAAACTCCAAGAGTACTTCCCTCATCTTCTATAGATAAAGTTGCCCAAAGCATCTTTGACGCATTAAGAGGGCAATGAATACCGTCCGAGTACTTCCGATCAACCTTATACGGCTAGTTAGCAATCGAGTTACGTAATACTTCGACCGAAAGGCGATCGAGGTTTTGTTCGTTGGCTGGGATGACGATGTGTTCAACGCGGCTGGCAACTTCTGGACTCTCGAATGCCTGTGACCAAGAAACAAGGGTTCCCGTTGCCGATGCAGCTAAGCCAATGGTTAATCGAAACTTTGGCTCTGAAATGTGTTGAACAACGACTGTTCTTGGCGATTCAATTTCTGCAAACACACTTTCGTTTGGATAGTTTCTGCCATCTGGGCCGTGCATGGTAAAGGACCAGCGCCCATTCTTTTTGAACTCGCAAACATTGAAGGTATTGGTGAAGCCGGCTGGCCCCCACCACCGTGCCAAACGTTCCGGATTACTGATCGCGGCAAAGACTTGTTCTACAGATGTCGGGATTTCACGAGATGTATTGAATGTCGTCATCGGTTTCTTCGTTACGGTAGTTTTACGCGTCTTGGAATTTTAGTTCGCTTTAGGGCTAAGTCAGGGTGATTGCCTGATGTGGCGCTTACTCAAAGTCGGCAGGAGTGAGGGGCGTTCACGCTTGGTGATGGATAAAAGCGCTGTGCTTCACCTCGCTGCCAGCAGTTCGTCATAGACCATGAATAGCTTCTCCGGTGGCCGATCTCGCTGTCTAACCCCGGACGGAGGACTTGTTCAAAGCAACAGCGGACCGAATGAGCGCTTTTAAGGCTTCCTCGTCCAGATCGTCACCATTGTGGATGTCGATGGCGCGCCTAGTGTTGCCTTCGAGACTGGAATTGAAGAGACCCGACGGGTCCGTCAGAGAGGCACCCTTGGCGAACGTCATTTTCACCACATGCTTGTACGTCTCGCCGGTACAGATCAGCCCGCTATGCGACCAGACTGGAACTTTCCATTTCCATTCCTCGACTACTTCGGGTTCGGCTTCCTTGATCAAAGTGCGGAGCCGGGAGAGCGTTTCACCTCTCCAGTCACCCAGCTCATCGATTCTTGCGTCTATCAGTGCTGATGCGGATTCTGTTCTCTCCGTCTGATTCTTCTTCATGGTATCCGTCGCTCCTCGGGGAGTTGAACACGTTCGCCCGCCATGGCTACTTATCGTGGATAAGAACACCTTCGAGACGGGTGGTTTACCTTTATTTTTAGACTTGTTTTCGGTGTCCGTTCCAGGCTGGAAGGGACTGAATTGCTGCAGATGGCTGATCGGGGATGCACTTGCTATTGTCGAGATAAAACTTGGTTTGGCGGGTGACTGTAGTAGCGTCAATATCGCCGTACTGGTAGGCGGTCTGGCCGGAACCAGTACCTTGGCTAGCATATTGGGAGCGTTGGCGGCGCCGTTGACAGGATTGTCTGAGAATTCCTCTACTGGTTGAAGACGATAACCAGTTATGTTGCAGACGGTATTAAGCGACGTGCAGTTTTATTAGCGGGTCCTCGTAAGTTGACGGCTTCTTATGACGATATGCGTGTTGAAAATGGCTATTCAAAAATGGGAATAATTACATTTAGAGAATATTGGGCTCTCTGGCGCCTTTGGTTTGCTTGAATTATTGTCGGTAACACAGCTAGAACAGACTAATTGTACTCAATGTGTTAGGGAATACGCTATTGTCATGGTCTTGTAAGTTGGGAATAGAATCCTTTCAGCCCAATTCAGAAACACCCTATGAAAAACTATTCTGCTTAAGGGGAGTTGTATTCTGAACCAATTTTATGGTGCTACTTTTTCCATGCCAAAGTTAGATTTGCGGGAAAGATTTAAAACAAGTCGAAACTTGGATTCAGTAACCTAGAAAAATCACTGCCTTTTTAATGGGGATATTTTTTCTATCGATGACATAAGAAAAAGCCTAGCACAATCAGAAGCTATGACTACGGATGCCTTAATGGATTGCCTTAATGGATTGCCTTAATGGATTGCCTTAATGGATTGCCTTGATGATTGAATGTGTTGAAGTGCGCATTCAAAGAGTACTCATCACCAAATTCTGTTTGATTACCAATGCTTGTTTGACTTGGCGCTCTCTTATATCCAAATGCCTTTGTACAGCTGTCGTGTAAGGCAGCCCCAGTTTGTAGTGGACCAGATACTTGCAACTATAGGTAGGAACTTGTTTCTGCACGGTTAGGCAAGAATAACTGCCAGCCTGGGTCTGTTAGTTGCGTTCTAAGAAGAAGGAAAGCTAAGGCTTGCCTACAGAGTTTGCTTGCAGTGATTTCTTGTGAGGAATTACTTTAATTTCAAACTTTACGTTTTTAAATACAAATTATCTAAGAACTGGGTGCGTCGCAAAGAGGGAGGTGAAAAAGTAGGGTGTGATCCTACCGTAGCAATCTGTGTAATTAAAGGGACTGAAAGGGTTGATATTTCATCATAGAAATTGATGTCCGGTCACCAACCAGAAAGCTGAAAGGCCAGTCGTCTGGTTGCTTGTAATAAGAAAGCTAAAAGCCTGATAAAAAACAAGCATTCACTATGGCAATAAACCTTATCCATTTTCTGGCACTGTGGGTCTTAATGCCATGGAAAATGCTTGCAACTTGATTGCAAAACAAGAAAGGGGTAGTTATGTTCCAGAGCAAGGCTAATTTCTGTCTTAGTGCAATTGCATTTGCACTTTCCCTACCAACCTTTGCTGAAGTAAGTCAGTCCGAACAGCAAGCCATCAGCGATTATTTGCAACGTTTTCAGCTTAACCCGAAGAAGACAATGGATGAAATACCTGTTAAGACAGGTATTGCACCCTATGCAGTTAAATCAGTCCCTAAGTTTTCTCAACAAGCAATCCAATCGCGTAGTTTTGTTGAAAGCAAAAATGCAGTGCGGTCCCAATTGCTGAATGGCGGGCAAAAACCGGGTGTTCTAAGAGATGCCATTGCAAGGGAAAACGATGATCCGGCTCGCTTGGTGGATGCCGGGGATTGGCTGATTAGAAACGTAAACCAGATGGATAGGCGTCACCTGACCAGTGCCAAGCTAAATAAGCAGCCATGGTCGGATACCTACTGGCCGTTCTACAACGGCTCGATTAGCTACCGTTATGGCGACCCCAAAGTGGGTAGCAATAATCCAAAGACCTGGAAAGATTACTGGAACTATGCCAATACATTGAGCCCGGTATCCAGTTACCTCAGCAGCTTGAAAACCGACTTGTTGTCCCCTGCTGAAAAATATGACCTGCTGGTCAACGACGGTAGCTTCAGCTTGACCCGGGCGGGTTGGCAATCAGGAGAAGAATATGTAGACAGTTCCGGTAATGTTGAAGGTTGGATGGGTATATGCCAGGGTTGGGCTGCCGCTGCTTATATGCTGCCACGGCCAAAGCACGCAGTTACCGTCACTTCGCCAACTGGCCAAGCCATCAAGTTCTATCCATCCGATTTGAAGGCGTTAGGTACCAAGCTATGGGCAAGGACTGATAGACCTAGTGATCGTTTCATTGGTGGCCGATGTGATATCAAGGATCCAGCGAAGGACCAGAACGGTCGGGTTACTGATAGAAACTGCTTTGATACCAATCCGGGTACCTGGCACCAGGCGGTGGTGAACCAGATTGGTGTTTCAAAACGCAGCTTCGTGATCGATGCCACTTACGATTACGAAGTGTGGAATCAGCCGGTACTGGGTTATAGCTACACTTACTTCAACCCGCAGACTGGCAGGGCTTACAGGACAGCTAGAGAAGCCATGATTGCTCGCGCCAACTACTCCAGCGACAAGTTTACGACTCATCGCAGCAATACAGCGGTGAACATTGTTGGCGTGAGGATGGAGCTGAGCTACATCAGGGAAACTGAGCCTTCGCATGCTGAAACGGATGGTCCGAATAACGATGCCATCATGAAGGTATCGTATATGTATGACCTGGAGCTGGATGCCAGGGGCAACATCACTGGCGGTGAATGGTATACCAACCTTCACCCAGACTTTCTGTGGACACCGCCTCGAACTGAGCGTGCTATTACGTCTCCCAACCCTACCGACAGGTGGAATACACGTGATCCATTGCCTGCGCACTGGACTAGCTTGGCTGTCGATGCTTCACGTAACCGCAGCCAGCCTTTGACGGCAGTCGTGGAGCAATTGTTCAAGTTGTCTAGTCAGTAACTTTGCTGAGTTAGAGGTTATGCGACAACGTTCGTTGAGTAATCCAGGCATGCAAGACTAGGTCATTCGTCTTGTATGTCGCGCATAACCTGGTCGAGTGGTTCGAGATACTCTCATTCTCGGGCTGCTCGACCATTTTCTATGGATGGTGCTGGGAACTGTGCTCGATGTAGAAGCTGTATCTGCATTACCGATAGTTCGTAATATGGTTACGCATGATGTGACCAACATCTATTTGTTTAAGTCCCTCCGGATGGCAGCCAGCCTTTCTCCCTCAGTGGGGGTGTCAGGATTTCCGTGTTCAAGGCGGGTTTGAGATTCACACGGATGATCGAATAAACCGATCCGCGTAAAGAATAGCGAATTGGTTCATGGCCGTCTTCCAATCCTTGGCGGCATAGCCCC
>NZ_JBQXDJ010000126.1:0-4719 GCF_052601015.1 Chitinimonas violaceus
CACTAACTTGATGGCTTCCGCTCGGTATTCCGACGTATAGCTTTGTGTTTCTCTCTTACTCACCGCAGCCTCCTGTTGGCTCAAGTTTACCAATCAGGTGTGTCTACGGAATTCAGGCTACCTCAGAGCATGTCAGTCGGTCTTAGTCGCTAGATCACATTGAGGATAGTCCACAGCGCAGCTTGGCCAGTGTGCTCAGGCTCGCTTGACTATGTTGTATCGCTCGACGGGCTGCCTGTGTCGTTGTGGCGCTTCCATGTAGAACCTGTCCCATCGGTCATCCTTTCGTAGCTGGTTATAAATTAGACCAGCACACTGTGGGACTAAACACTTAAGTCTTGGCCTTTTGGACCTTACAATTACGCAAAGCCTGCTCGCCCAAGTCCAGCATCGCATCATCCCCTTTGCTCTGGAAGCGAACTCTTTCCCCCTCGTACGCTACGCCAGAAGCCGTTGTCACTTGAACTGCACGGAAAAATCGTCCATCGAACTCGATGGCCACATCTTTACCCGGTAAATCGACCAATCCGAACTTGAGCTTGTTCGCGCAGAGATAGCGGTTGCTCTTCAATGGAGCAAAACGCATCACGCCCGTATTGGCAGGCATACTAAGCAATAGTTCGCCATCGCTGATTTCAGCCCGCTCAGTTTTGCCCAAATCAGCAGTGAAACGATTCCCCTGGCCACCGGGTGGACAGCTGGCACGCGTCAGCGCCGCCTGACCAGCCTTGAAGTCCTTGCCATCCAAGGTGTACTTGGCGCTGCCACGATTACAGTCCGCGGTGAGACGGATAAATCCCTCTGTCCCAAAGTCCAGCAGATACATACCACTACTCGGCGCAACAACCCGCGACGAAGGAGTCGTTGTTTCCACCCATACCCAACGGGTGCCCAATAGCTTGGGCCCGCTAGAGAATAAATCCGTCAGGCTGGGTAACGATGCGGTGGACGAAGCGCCCGGTTGCTCTTTGGTATGTGAACCGAGAAAGGATGCACATCCAGCCAAAGTCATAATGCCCAGGAGTAAAGATAAAGATCGATACATTGTCTTCCTTCGTTAACTACCTAAAACGAGCGATGATACGCGCCAAACATGGCTAAAGAGAAAGAATGCCAAAATAGGAAAGCACCCTTTGAGTAACTGGATCAGCCCTCCTGCGACTCCACTTCAGCCGCGTTCGGAAAAGCCGCCTCTACCCGGTTTCGCCCACCATTCTTGGCTACATACAGCGCTTCATCGGCTCGCTTGAGCAAACTATCAATGGTGTCACCAACTTGATACTGCGCCACGCCAAAACTTGCGCTCAGCCTCTCAGGAAAAGCACTCACTTGTGTTTCCTGCACGCTGATCCGCAAGTTTTCCGCACATATCATCGCACCATCGACATTGGTCCCAGGCAGCAGTAGTACAAACTCCTCGCCACCAAAACGCGCTGCCAAGTCGACTTCCCGAGTGCCCTTGGACAACAGATCGGCAACATGCCGTAACACCTCGTCCCCGATGGCATGCCCATAGCGATCATTCACACGCTTGAAGTGATCGATATCGACCATGATCACCGATAACGTGCCCCCCGATCGCTGTATACGC
This sequence comes from Chitinimonas violaceus, assembly GCF_052601015.1. Classification (NCBI taxonomy): domain Bacteria; kingdom Pseudomonadati; phylum Pseudomonadota; class Betaproteobacteria; order Neisseriales; family Chitinibacteraceae; genus Chitinimonas; species Chitinimonas violaceus. The sequence goes on from NZ_JBQXDJ010000126.1 coordinate 1,592, forward strand.
AGATATTCCTTTTGCGTGAAATCCTCGAAGTGGCGACGGTTAGCCAGGCCAGTCAACGGATCGGTAAGTGTTAGCGCGCGTAAATGGCGCTCTCTGCGGGCCAAAGCACGTTGTAAAGTGGCCAACTGTTCGTTGAACTGCACCACCTTTGTGTTGAGCAGTTCCAACTCAGCCACATCAAACTCTGCGGCCAGAATCAAATACGCGCCATCGCGACTAACCGTACCGATCAAAGAACGGCAGGTTGCTTCCTTTGCGCCAATATTGATTATGCCCTGGTACACCACTTTCCCAGTTGTTACAGACCTCTCCACCAAGCTTTCAAAGGTTGGAAGCGCAAAGTAATCGGTTACGTCTTTTGATGACGCTCCTTCCTCAATGTCGAATAGACGTTGAAAGCCGAAATTGCTGTCAACGACCCACCCGTCATCCCTGATGACTGCCATTACAACTGACTTCAAATGCCGGAAAGGGGTCAGCCAGGCAGTATCTGAAGTACTCCCTCTCCCGCCCTCCTCAAGGGCCGATTTGTCTAATCGCCTGCAAGGCATCCATCGCCCAACCATCAGCCTTGACCACATCATGCCAAACCCGCTCAGCTACCGTGGTCGCCAATCCGCCCACCCATATTGTCGGACATTGATTTCCGAGTTCGACCCGCATGCGTTCCACTGTTTCCCGTGCAATCGATAAATGACTAGGCATCGAAAGCGACATGCACATCAAGTCTGGTTTCTCAGTATCAATCTGCTTGATTAGGTCACAAATTGGTACATCCGCACCAAGGTAACTCACCTCCCAGCCGATGGTTTCAAAAGCATCGGACAATACTGTCAAACCAAGGCTATGCTGGTTTCCTACACTGCAGGCGAATATTGCTTTACGCCAGACTGGCGGGGCAAATGCTGCTTGTAAATATGCCCGGGTCAATACATTTTGCGAGATCGCTGTTGCCAAATGCTCCTGCGCAACCGTGATACGCCCCTCCTGCCACAACCTACCTACCTCATACATCGCCGGCTGGACTATTCCCACCGCAGTCTCACTTAATGTGCATCCTGCCCGCATTGCACCATTCACAAGCTCCTGGGCGACACGCTGATTCCCACTTAACGTTGCCTCCATATAACGCATGACATCTTGCAGATTGGCTGTCGATTCGTGCAAACCATCGATTCCAATTGAATCGGTCAAAGTAGAAGAAAATCTGTCCGCGTGTTTACCAGCCATATGAGATGGCTTACCGGGAAGGAAATCGCTCATGGGGATCCTTACAAGTAGAGAGATAAGGGGAGTGAGTAATTACGACGAGATAACCAAGTAAGACACTAAGAGGCTGTTTACGATCTTGCTGCTCAGCTGTGATCGGGGCTTATATGCTGCTCAAAATCCTCATGTACCAAAGTGCATTCGGGTTTTTGCGCTGCTCTGCGCCCTACTGACAGCTGCTCACAACAGACCGTAAACAAGCTCTAAAGCAACGGGAGAGGTTTACGACTCCCTAATGCCGAAATGAATTAACGTGTACATTGCACCTCGTCCCCATTTATGCCAGCCAACAAACAGGCTGACACGCATCAACCAAACCCTGCATGCACGCCTATCTATACACCTGTGGATCAGAACAATCTTATCAGCGTGTCAATATGTCTTAAGGTGGTGAAGTCCCATATGCCTTCAGTACAGATAGTGACGGGCCCAAGTAAGTTCTTGCCCATCATCAGCTTATGAGCAGCGGCACAACAAAATCCGGCGAACTCCACCAAAGCCGAGTGACATAGGCAGCAACTTGGATATCAAAAAGTTTAAGGTAGCCTGTATCGCATCGGACATACGCTTTCCACGCAGGGGAATCCACCAGCCATTTGAAACGGTCATTAGCCGCAGGGGAAACAAATGACTGGCGACCTAATCAAAGCAGACGTGTAAAACAATCGCTTCCCGCATTGATCGACGCCCACTCCTCACCAGGTGCAACCTGCTTCGTCAGCTGCCATAGGGTATTAATAGTTTGTACCTTGGTATGTGGGTCCAACTGCCCCACCCAGGCAGTGATCGCCTGAAATGCACGCCAATGGACAATAAACGAGATCAGATCACCATCAACGTAACCTTGCATGTCGCCAATGGCAACCGCCCCTGTACTGCTTTTCTTGCTTTCATATGTACCCGTCAGAACACCATTTTTCTGAACCACCGTCATAGTCGACTCAAGCTCATTGATCCACTTCCCGGAAAAGTCGATCACTTTACCTGTGCCAGCCAAAGCGTGTTCCAACGCACGTTCTTGTCTCATGATTTCCTCCTTGGGACCTCTGAGCTTCCAGCATAGGTAACTTTAGCTTGGTCAAACTGTCTTTTCTGATAGCGGCAAAAAACGACAGGCAACGAAAAGTGCTGGCGCAAGTTGGACCAACTTTCAGGGGCAGGCAACAATATGGTGGGTTTTACCCAGCCCTAGAAAATTGGGACTCCAGCGGGTACATTGTTACTATTTGCAGCGCTAACCCTATGCTGCACAAAGGCTTAAAAGGGCATCATGCTGCTAGTTATCGACAACTAGCACTGACCTATCACCAAGTCTTTTTGTTTCGCTTACACTCCCAAAACCCGCATAAAACCTAGCTGGTTTGTCGCGATACCTCGCATAGAAGTTCAATACTTCACTGGAAATTGTGAGTAAGATTGTGAGTCATACAATCTAAAACAACTTCTTACTCACAATGCTTTCTGACTTTAAGATTCGACAGAACAAACCCAGAGAGAGAACTTACATAAACACCTAGTGCTTTCAGTGACAGGAATACCATCTATAAGCGCTTTAACACGTAGTCACTTGTGGGCAAGTGGCTCAAGACTTTCAAAGCCCTGGTCGAAGAACCTGACTTTGAATGGGTATTTATCGATGACACCTATGTGAAAGCCCATCAGCAAAGTACCGGCGCTGCCAGCGATCACGATCATGCCAACGGACTAGCCAGTCATATATGAGCAAAATTCATCTGGTAATCCCCCCGGAAAATAGGGGTGTGCAGAAGTAGAATTTTCTCGGATAGAGGGAGTTCTACAAAATGAAGAAATCGAGATTTTCGGACAGCCAAATCATCACCGTGCTTAAGGAGGCAGAG
>NZ_JBQXDJ010000127.1:0-4653 GCF_052601015.1 Chitinimonas violaceus
GCAACTTTCGCCGCCTAGCAAAAGATGTCGAGGTATTGACGGCGACAGCGGAGAATTTCGTGCGCGTCGCCATGCTAAAAATAACACTTGCCAAACTACGATAGACATTAACCAGACAGCTTCTAAGTCAGGTGAGCAACTTCTCATCTTCTGCCGTCGTGATATCTATGCGATGGATATTGAGCGTGCGTTGCTGGCAGTAGGGAGGAGGGAAACGGCAGCTAGAAAAGAAGAGCCTTCTACTCCTTCCTGGCCGGGACCGGTAGAGCAAGGTTTAGCGGCAATGGTCCGCAAACACTCTGCAGTAAGGCATCGTGTAAATGATCGACGGATTTGAGAGGGCATCATTTGACTGACATAACGCTACTATGGGAATTTATATAAAATTAATTTCCTTGCACGTGTCCTGTTAGTGTTATTCATTACCTTTTCAAATTTATAGGAAGTAATAATGCTTTTAGATGTTTTTATTTTTTTACTAGGACTCGCTTTCTTTATAATTGGAGGACGCTATGTTCTTTCCTCTGGTTCGGAAGGAATAGAATTAAGTGAAGAAGCAGATAGACAAGGAGATCGATATACGTGGTCTAGGCAATTGCAGTTTGAAAAAACAGTTTCTTTCATGACTTTGCTGGATACGTGGCAACAGCAGGTTTTTTCATGATGGCCTAAGAATTCTATCAGTTATATAAAGCATTGACATGATTACTCAATGAAAAGGCCAACTGAATTTAGTTTTATAGCCTGCCTCTTCGAAACCATTATTCTAAGTAGTTCAATACTGTTAACGACGTTCAGAACCTTTCTAAGTTTCAATTAAGGAGTCACTTGCCTATAAATTTTGCTGGCTGCAATGAGCAGGGTAGCAACGAAAGAAGGTGAACAGCTGCCCACCTTCTGCCGGCGAGACATCTAATTCGATGGATGTTGAACATGCCTTGTTGGCTGAGAAGCGTCGGGAGCTAGCGGCTAGGAAGGATGTACTTCGACACCTTCCTGGCCTGGGCCGTTAGAGTATGGGTTGGCGGCTATGGCTCGCAGTCGCGGTGCTATCAGTCGTCGTATTCGGGATCGACCTGTGTGACTAATAATTGGCGTCAAAAAGATTCTGCCATACCCAAAGATTCAGTAAATACATTCCATATTCTGAATTTTGATTTCTCGGAGATCTTCATCAGCGTTTTCATCATTGTTGACTAACAATACAAAGTTCTCGAGCTGACCAGACTTATTTCTAAAGTAACGTTGATCGATTACGCTCCAACCTGGATCAACCGGAGGGCAATTGCCACTATTCCCCCCTGCTACTTGGTCAATTTCTATAGTGCTAAGTACTTTCATGATCTTTCCTCGCATACCGTTGATGGGTGCCAACACTAAAAAAGTGGTCAGCTGTTGGTGAGTGTAAAATATTAGTATTTACTAATGCATTTTGGTTCCTAGCTTCGAGCAACTTCGCTGCTAGTTAATCCACAGTTCACACAAATAAAATCCCACTCCGCCCTGTGTAGTGCCGCATCTGTACTGGATCTGGATCGTGCCTTGATGGCGGTGAAGCGAAGGGAGCTAGTAGCTAAGAAGGAAGTGCTTCCTACCCCTTCCTGGCCTGGACCGATTGAGTAAGGGTTAGCGGCCGTGGCTCACCAGCATTCTGCGTTAAGTTGACGTGTTAGCCGTTAGCCTTAATGGGTGCAGCGCAAGGCACGTACCTATAGTTTGGATTTGCTTTGACAATTCTCACTACCGTTCTGCCACCATCACCGGAGTGGAATTCATAAATGAACGGGGCTTCAGACGTGCTGCCACAATTAGCTGCGCCCGCAACCTGTCCGATTTCCATGCTATTGAGTGTTTGCAAAATTTTGGTTCTTTCAAAATGGATTGAGGGAACGTCTACAAGGCGATTCGCTGGTTACAGCGGGAAGGAGTAGCGAAAAAGGAAGGTGGACAGTTGCTCACCTTCTGCCGATGTGACATCTATTCAATGGATGTTGAACATGCCTTGTTGGTTGTGAAGCGAAAGGAGTTAGCAGCTAGGAAGGAAGTGCTTTCTACCCCTTTCTGGCCTAGTCCGATAGAGCAAGGGTTAGCGGCTGTGATTCGTAAGCGGAGTGTTGTGAATTGAGGGTTGTATAACCGCTAATCACAGAGCTAAATACAGAAAATGGTCTGAAATATGAGGCTATTTGTTCTAAGCATTTGTAAACAGATTGTCATGCCGCATACGAATATACCGCTTTGTTGCCGACCATAATTTGGATGGGGCATGAATTGATGTAGCGACAACAATAAACCTACAAAGCCAAACCAAGATGAAAAAGCAATTGCTCGCCCTCGCCGTATTCGGTGCACTGTCCGCTCCAGTCTTTGCGGATGACAGCAGTGTCAACCTGTATGGTCGCCTCGAAATGGGAATAGAGTCCAATGATGACGCCACCACCAATCGCCTGGTTGTACAAAACTTTATGTCACGTATCGGCTTCAAGGGAGAGGAAGACCTCAATAATGGCTTGAAAGCGGTTTGGCAGATTGAAACCCTCATTTCACCGGACGAGGCCACAGCCACTGCTTTTGCAACCCGTAACAGCTACGTTGGCTTGAAGGGTAGCTTTGGTACCATACTCAAGGGAAATTATGATTCCCCATTCAAGTCATTGGTTAGAAACGTTATCTTGTTGTGGAATCAAGTCGATGCAACGGAGCTGTTTATCCTTGGCAAAGTCTCTGCCGCAGGATTGGGTATGAACGCCAACGTTCGCCAGAAAAATGTCATTCAATACCACAGTCCCAACATGAGCGGTTTCCTAGTCAGGGCATCTTATGCGCCGGATGAAGCCAAGGTCAAAGGCGGCACCAACAAGCAGAGTTACGCATTTTCCGGTGAGTACGATGCGGGTATGTGGAACGTCGGTGCGGCCTACTATGTGAAGGAAGATGCCGCAATCCCAGGCAAAGATTTCAGTGCCATCAAGCTTATTGCCGGCATGAAGATGGGGAATGTTTCCTTAGGTGGCGCATATAGCAAGCTTGATAACGATGCGGGCAAAAAGACCGACGTCTTCATGCTTGCCGGCGCTTACAAGATGGGTACAACCACGCTGAAAGCATCAGTAGCCACAGCGCAGGAAACAGCCAGCAACGCCAAGGATGGTGCGGACTTCCTCGCGCTTCAAGTGGATTACACCATGAGCAAACATAGCACCCTGTACGGCTACTTGGCACAGCTCAAGAACGAAGATTTAGGTGTCGCCAAATTTGAGTCTGGTGACAACAAATTCGCACCAGTTGCCGGTAAAGACCCGCGTGTATTTGGCGTTGCAATTCGCCACATTTTCTAAGTACCTGTCTAAAGTCTCCTAAGTCATGGTGAAACAAAGCGGAACTGCCCAGAAAACAGGCATTTCTATATGGAAAATCAGCTCTTCAGCGTCATTTCCTGTGCAGTGTCGCTCCAACTATCGAGACTTCAGACAGGCTCTAAGAGTTCTATCTCAGCTGAGATGGGGCTAGTTCTAGTTGCAGGCGGTCTTAGTACAACTTAGTTTCTGCATTGAATTATCATGTTTCTGTTCATGCTTGTGCCTGCATGTAAGCCAAATTGATCCGACGTAATATCAGTATCTTCTTCCTCGTTTTTTTCCAGCACATCAAATCCTCTTTTACCGCAAATTTCTCCGGCCTTTTCGTAGCATGTGCCCCAGTTCGAGATACCTCCGCGGCAGGTGATGCTATGTCCAAGTTTCCCATCAGCAGTGTAAAGTTGGTTCGAAGTCGCACACGCACTTAGCCCGGCAACACTAAGTAGAAGGGTCAGTAGTTTGATGTGATGCGTAGCCATTTCGTAAGCGTCATCCCTATACCGTCTGTTCAGACGAACCGACACCCATCATGATCCTGCGCTCGGACACACAAATTTGTTTCCACAAAGCGGATTATGGACACAAATACAAAATCGCCGAAGGACGCCAAGCGCCCGCGCTACCGGCGCCACCCCATATCGTTCAAGCGCAAGATCGTGATCGAAAGCCTCAAGCCAGGCGCTTCTGTATCCCGTATTGCACGCCAGCATGACATCAATGCCAACCAGATCTTCGCCTGGCGCAAAGCCTATCACGAAGGCGTATATGGCAAGCCGGAAAGGGTAACGCTACTGCCGGTGACGATCAGCGAGCCGGCACAGGGTGCACCCGTGAACACGGGTAATCAATCGCGTTCTGCACCCAATGGCTGCATTGAACTGATGCGCGACGGCACCGCACTGCGTATCAATGGTCACCCAGACCCCAATACCTTACGCCTGGTCTTGGCGCACTGGTTCCGATGATCGCGCCACCGCCCGGCACCCGTATCTGGATTGCGGCAGGTCACACCGACATGCGCCGCGGTTTCGACGGACTGGCCGCCATCGTCCAGCAACAACTGGACACCGATCCCTTTTCCGGTCATGTCTTCGTCTTTCGCGGTCGGCGTGGTGATCGTATCAAGCTGCTCTGGTTCGATGGCGATGGCCTGTGCCTCTTCGCCAAGTGAATCCCCCCGGATAGTGAGGAGGCTCCATTTCTTGAGAGAATGGAGTTATGAAGAAGCCAACCAAGTATTCGCCAGAAGTCAAAGAACGCGCTGTCCGTATGGTTTTTGAACATCGGTCAGAGT
>NZ_JBQXDJ010000128.1:0-4630 GCF_052601015.1 Chitinimonas violaceus
GGGCTGGTTGGCAACAAAAGCGCGCTGGGGGACTGCAAGCATGACTGAACTCCGATAATAAGGAGTCAATCAGCTTGGACACTGTCCAGCGACGGCGATAGATGCTGGCCTCCGGGCATTTACGCACGTGCACGCATTAAGCCCGCACTCGGGCTGACCCAACTAACAAAACGATCAACCAGGCTCATCAGTCACCCCGCCCGGTTGTGAAGGTGTACCGGTAGGCTGCGCCTGCACGCTTGGCACCGCGTCCATCGGTACCGGCCAGGGCCAGCACATTGGCGACATGGGAACGCGCCTTCAGCAATTCGCTGACGCTACGGTAAGTGATGCTTCGGCCGTTGATGACCACGGATAGCTCACCCGTAGCGATAGCGGCATCCAGGTTGTCGAGGTCGGAAAGGGATAAGGCCATGGACAAGGTTCCTGAGAAAACCTTATCACTCTATCGATTGAGGTGTCTCTTCGTAAGGTAAGACTGAGAAAACTACTCCTGCAACCTAAGTCTATTTCCATTGGTAGTTTGGTACATTGAAGTCAAGAGCTTCATCGGAATGAGGGCAAAACTACCTGAACTGGGGAAATCCCAAACTGACTAAGTTATTCTCATTTAAGCAATAAACCTAAAGAATATATAAAAGAACAGCGCAATTATTTCAACTGAAGATCGCCTTTGCGTACTTCAATAATTTAAAGAAAATTATATATAGCTTTGATTTATACAATTTCTATTTGTTATTAAGAATTATTCTCTTTCAATCCATAACCACATTGCTTCCAAACATCTCGCAAGACATTGGAGATTTCCCTGTTGCTGTTATCTCCCACGGAGAATCAATTGCAAACATTGGTATCAATTCGTTAGACTATTTACTGGAAAGTCGCTAATACTATTATTTAGCACTTACTACTTTAAATTAATCTTTTTTCGAAAAGAAAGGCTAACTATGCAAGAACTTAATACTACTGAAGTCAATCAAGTTTCCGGCGGGAACAGCCCATATTATTGGTTTCTTGCTCTACTTGGTCCAGTTGGGATCGCCGCTGCAGCAGTAATAACCCAATCATCTGAACCTGAACCAGTTGGCCGTTGTGGTGTTGGTTTAGTAGATCCCCTAGCCTAACCAGCAGCTATTTAAATAGCGCAAAAGCAGGATCGGAGACTTGTATTCCGTTTCCTGCTTGCTCAATATTCTCTATACTTTTCCAGCAGACTGAGATGATTAATGCCATTGGCACGGTGGTCGTGCATTGATGCGGGTACGCTTCAACCCCGCATTCGGGCTGACCCAACTCGATAAACCGTCGCCCGCCCAATACCGAGTTTTCTTGCCATCTCGGCAGCATTGCACCCACCGAACATAGACCTCACTTGCTAAGCCAATTACATTTTAGGAATGAAATCTCGTCGCATTCCATTTGCTTCTACACTTTTAAAATTAAGACACTCAGACATTTAAACCCACAACCAATTTTTTGACATTAAATTAAGCCACTCTCATTTTCCAGATGTCAAAGTTACCCCCCGCACTAAATACTTTAAGTATTTCGTAGTCGTCTTTTAGTAGCTCAAAAAATCTTACAATAGCGTCAACCTGAAATGAAATCACTTCTTTAAGTTTCAACTTCTTATGTTTATCATCATAATTTTCAATATCATGAATAAAAATATCTTCTTTTCTTTCCACTGCAACTAAATAGTCCAGATTAAATTCTCGCCTAGGCCCATTCTGCTTAACGTTGAAGAAAAAGTTGAACTCTTTCAGAAATAATGCTTCAAGTAATAATGCAACAGATGAACTTGTCGGCACATAAGAAATATATGCATATGTCCCTAGTGGAAAAATCTTAGAGTTATCCACCGTGTTTAACCCATACGTAAATTCCCTCAATTTACCACTTATATGTTCATTTAACCTATCCTCAAGAGGTCGCGAAGTTGAACCAACATACACTGGAAACCTAACAGCTGCCTCCCATTCAGTTTCAATGTCAGTTACGTCCTCATTGACAACTACAAAGACATTTGAATTTAACAACTTTTTGAATTCTTTTTTCATAACAAACCATAATACATAAACTCCAGGAGAATTTATATTACAGACTGGCTCTTCCGTATTTATGCGTCTAAAATCCGCACCAAACTTTTTAAGAATCACCTGAATCGCATGAGAACATTCTTCTGCAAAGCACATGATAATCCCCCCAGGAAAAAACGGGCCGTATGATGCTGTTAAATTACAGTTGTCATACAAAGAACGACCACGGCATGCGCATGTGAATATCTTGCAATGACCTTAAGGTCAACAAAGGTACTTAAGGGAGAGAAACACCCATCACTCAAAATATATCTCGCATAAATAATGGATGAAGATATTCCTTCAATACATTATTCGGAATTAATTTTAGAGTGAACTTAAATGCAATTAAGAAAAGTAAACACCTATCCAAACCAATCAGCTATTCTTGACACGTTTCAAAACCCGATACACCGTCGCCCGCCCAATACCCAGCTTACGCGCCACCTCGGTGGCATTGCGCCCATTGAACAGCGTCATCACTTGCTTAGCCATGTCGTTGCTGCCATCCGGCCGGCTTGGTCGACGGCGGATGTAAGCCCGCTCGCCGCCTAGCTCGGCCCGCACTGCGTGTTCAGTTGCCTTGATTTGGTCGGGAGATAGTTGGATTTCCTTGACCAGGTGATGCAAGACACGATCAACCAGGTCCGGTTCGATTTCGGGGATGGGTTGGGGAAGGTGCTGCAGCATGCTTACCAATCCCTGGAGAAAGTCCTTAGCCGTGATGGCCTAACACCAGGGTTTGGTGCCTCGGTAACAACTTCATTCCTGGGATCAATATGCGCAGCACGTTGTGTGGAGCTGTCGCGTAAAAACTCTGAATCTCACCCTCTTGTGGAGAGGTAGCTTTATGCTAAAGCAATACTTAGGGGCAATATGTAAAAAAGTCAGTCAAGATTCGAAAGCTAACGCAAACCTTAGTCGATACCGTCTATGCACGTTCCCCTGAAAGGGGAAATTTCTCAAGAAGTAATTTCGTGCTGGAGGTCAATCATGATAAATCAAATAGCTTCTCATACATCTCAATCTAGTATTGCGGAAATCGCTGCCACTAAATCAACTGAAATATCTCATGATAGTGAAGCTGTAGAAAACTATTTAAATTCCATTGATCAAGCTCTAACAGATGGTGTTCAGCTACCCTCACGTACTGCGGCATCTTCAGATATGCGTTTCATGGAAGAATTAGTTGAACTTGCAAATAATAAAGCAAGTGGATTAAACGCTTCTTTAATGAATAGCCCTAGAGATTTGGCCAACAAGGTAAAAGAATTAATAGAGCAAAAACAAACCTCTGCACGATTCATCGTGAATATGGGTGATGGAGGTATTCATTTTGCTGCTTTTGATTATTCATTAAGGGATGGCAAACCCTCAGTCGTTGGTGTAGAACCTGCTACTACTAACGGAATGGGTCCCGCACTATTAGTCTTTAGATGTCAGGCTGCATTTTCTGAGATACTACAAAACGTTCCAACCGTAATCATTGAGAGTGACCTTCAACGCAGCAATGGAGAATGCGGAATGTTTAGCTTATCTCTAGCGAAGAAAATGTTTCAGGAACAATTATCCTTTGCGCAGATACATGACAAGAATACTCAAGGAATCTTAGGTGATAGTTATGGCATTGTTACGGCAAATGAATCTAACAATTTATTGCCACCAACATTAATGAAGCATGCGCAATCGGAAAAAAGACTTCAAGCTTATCTAGCTGCTCAACCAGAAGCAAGAGAGGTAAAAGTAAATAAGCGCGGAGAAACACTCGAAGAACGACAAGCTCGACATATCGTGGAGCAGGACCACAACGGAAAATCAATAAAATACAGCAATTCAATTGAAGTAAAGAGACAGGTCGAAATTACTACTTTGCTCAATTCCAAAGCATAAAAGGTGCTAGATAACTGAGAAATTCGCCTATATTGTTACTTTTCTCGCCCTCTTCAATACCCGATACACCGTCGCCCGCCCAATACCGAGCTTACGTGCCACTTCGGCAGCATTGCGCCCATTGAACAAGACCATCACTTGCTTAGCCATGTCGTTGCTGCCATCCGGCCGGCTTGGGCGACGGCGGATGTAAGCCCGTTCTCCACCCAGCTCAGCCCGCACTGCGCGTTCCGTCGCTTTGATCTGGTCTGGCGTAAGCCGGATTTCCTTGACCAGGTGCTGCAAGACGCGGTCTACCAGGTCCGGTTCGATTTCGGGGATGTGATGGGGAGTGTGCTGCAGCATGCTTACCAATCTCTGGAGAAAGTATTAAGCCGTGATGGCTTATTCACCGGGCGTGTGGGTGCCTCGGTACTAACTTCTCTCCTGCGATCAATAGGCGCAGATTGTTGTGTGGGCGCGGCCTCTTTGGGCCTGTCGTGGCAAGGCTTTGGACCTAGCCGATATGCAGCCAGACAGTATACCAGACAGTCGAGGGGTAATCCCCCCGGAAAATAGGGGTGTGCAGAAGTAGAATTTTCTCGGATAGAGGGAGTTCTACAAAATGAAGAAATCGAGATTTTCGGACAGCCAAATCATCACCGTGCTTAAGGAGGCAGAGG
>NZ_JBQXDJ010000129.1:0-4589 GCF_052601015.1 Chitinimonas violaceus
TTTTACAACCGCCAACGACGCCACTCTCGGCTAGGTAATTTGGCACCGGCGGTGTTTGCAGAAAAATTCAGCAGGCAATTGGTCTGCATTTGAAGTGGGTGTGTCTACGGTTGTCAGGACAGGTCATACAGGTATTCCTGGTTTTTCAGAAAAAGGCCGTGATATTTACGTAGAGAACGTGATCTACCAAGCGGTACTCGCAGTTGCAGATCAACCGCTCAAAGATACGCTGGAACTTGCTTATCTGACCGGCCAGAGGCCAAGCAGTGTTCTGTCGATGGCAGAAACAGATATTAGAGACGGTGTGCTGTACGTAAGACAAAGCAAGACTGGTAAGAAACTGCGAATTGCGGTCAAGGGCAAGCTTGCCGCTTTGCTGGGATGCATAAAGGCCAGGAAGGGGGACAATAAGTTACGTGTTCTTAAGTTAATCGTAAATGAAGAGTTACGACCATTAACCACAAGCGCACTGCGGAGTCGATTTGATAAAGCCCGAATTATCGCCGCTGAAGCGAATCCGGAATTGGCAACAGAAATAGCTGAGTTTCAAATTCGTGACCTCAGAGCAAAAGCAGGAACAGACGTAGTTGAGAAGTCACAGGGCAACATGAGGAAGGCGCAGAAGCAGCTCGGACACGCCAATTTGGCCATGCCGAACACTACATTCGAGACCGCCTAGGGGACTTTTCCGACCCCACAGAATGAGGCATTTGCGGAGCGGACCCGGAATTGCGGAGCAAAAATAAAGAAAAATGGGTTAGCGCTGTAACGCTAACCCATTAATTTCACTGCTTTTTATTGGTGGGCCCGCACGGACTTGAACCGTGGACCAAAGGATTATGAGTCCATCGGTTAAGCTAGTAAAAACAGTCTCTTAGGTAAGATTTCGTTCTATGTGATTTCAAAATAAGCCCCTTTAAGGCCCTTTTAGTGCGGTTAGGGAGGGGGTAAATGTAGAACGGGAAAAGGTGGGTTTTGCACGTAGAGCGGCAAGATGCAGGTTCGCAGTACACCCGAACCCCTACAGGCTGCCAACAGCCAGAAACGGACACTTAATCATTTGATTGTTAATCCGTAGCGCTCCGAACCACCGTCTTGCATTTGAAATTGGCTGCGCTTCCAGCCGATACAATATCTCGCAACTAAATTGATTCGCACTGCACTAATGCACACCTCATACACTGGGCACAGCCGTCGATGTGTCAGTTGTGGCCCAGTGAGAAGGGAGTTGTGACGTTTGCTCGGTTTGTTGGGCTGAGTAGGTCGTCCTAGATGCTTCAAATTCTTATTAGGCCCAAGTTCCGGATGAAGAAAAAACTCCAAAGTTGCGCGCATTATGGATGCATATTTAGTCTTGTTATTACCTTATTGAGCGGATGTGGCGACGGAAATCCCCCCCCCGTCCCAGGAACGGCAATACCAGTTCCTGGCACTGAGTCCCCAGTGCAGACTTCTAATCCTGGAAGAGAGACTAAACCTAATGAACCTGCTTTACCTACCCAAACAAATACGGAGCCAGTGCGTTTTACCAACGTGGCGCCTGTGACATCAGACAATGCGTCTTTTGTACCATCACCGGCTATTGCATATGACTTGGGCAATCTGGTAGCTCAATCCGGTACAGACAACAGTATTCTTATTACTCCTGTAAGGGGTTGGGTACGCTACCCAATCGCCAGCACAGCATTACCCAGAACAACCACTCGCTTTCCAGTCATTGTTTTCTTGCATGGCAATCATGATCCGCGAGATCCCAGTTACCAAGGATACGATTACTTGGCACAGGACCTGGCTTCACAGGGTTATGTCGCTGTTTCAATTGATGCAAACGCAATTAATGGCAACTCTCCAGGAGGTATCGGGAGTGGTGATCCTTCGAGCCGGTCTCGTGGTCAGCTGATTTTAGGCACATTGGATCGCCTGCGTGAAATAGATAAACGTGGTGGTCCAGGCATGTTGGACCAGTTGAAAGACAAACTTGACTTGACGCGTATCGGCATGATGGGTCATTCACGTGGCGGTGAAGGCATCTCAAATGCAATTAAGTACAACCTCACTCGCGTCGGTGTAACGGAAGAAGATTTGCGCATCGCCTTACAAATGAATGCCCCAGCATTTGCACACTACCCTGATCTTGCGGCGGCGGTAACAATATCGGCATCAGGTACTGCCGAGCTGGACAGGGCGAAATTCAGCAGTGCCATACAGAAATATAATATCTACTACTCAGCTGGCGCAGAATCGACCCCACCGTATCATTTCAAGGCAGGGTTATTAGTGGCACCAACAGACTTTAGCGGCAACCTTGGTCTGGTTAATGTTCCCTTAGCATTGCTATTGCCCTCATGCGACGGCGACGTATTCTCCCTGGAAGGTGCGCGTACCTTTGATCGTAATCGTTTCAGCGCAGCGAGTGATACTTCACCGCGTTACCAGATTCTGGTTAGAGGCGCGAACCATAATTTTTATAACACCCTTTGGACACATAACGACGCCGACGTATATAGACGTAGTGATTATTGCGCCAATCGCCCAGGGAGCGTTCGACTAAATTCTGAGGATCAACGTCGTAGCGGGCAGTTTCTCATCAATTCATTCATGCGGCATTTTGTTGGTGGAGAACAAAAATTTGCTGGGTATTGGAATGGTACTGCGCAACTTCCTGCTGCTGCATGTCCTGGCGGTGTAGGAACATGTGACGAGCGTGTAGTCCTAACTATCCAGAAGGGAAGTCATCAAAGCAAGTTAGTGCAACGGTTTGATCAGACTGACAGCCTGAGTTTTAACGCTCTGGGTGGTGGTGTTGCGCTGACAGGATTTGACAATATCGCTAGTTGTCAGATGCCCTATGGGATAGGTAATACCATGGGTGCTTGTATACCAGATCGACTAGAAGATTTTGAGTATCCGGATGCCCAGTTTGAACAGACGGCGACAGGTTTTCGGTCCGTTGCGGATCACCTTGAACTGTCTTGGTCTAAACCGGGAGCGACGTTTGTCACCAACCTGCAGGGCATGTCCGCCGTAACTTATGACGCACTGACTTTCCGCGTTGCGGTCATTCGCCCAATGGGACAAGAAATAGCTGTGACGCTAACCGACACGGCAGGACGTACTGCCACAGTCACTGCCAGCGATTTCAGTGATGCGTTATATCTGGCGCCCAAACCGAAAAGAGATGGCTTACCGATGACGGATGCGCCTGACGATATACTATTTGCCAACGGCTCTGTTGTGCAGTTACTCAATATGGTTGCGATCCCGCTGAAAGCATTTCCAGGTGTGGACCATAACAGTTTGAAAGAACTCAAACTCGTGTTCCCTAAGGCTGCCGGCAAGGCTGCACTAACTGACATCGAATTCCAACATCTCGGACGATCTTAAAGCGAGTAGCGTCAGTTCAAGAACAGTGAAATGTACAGCACCTCCGCTAGCAAAAACGGGGGTGCTTTTTTGTTTAGGTGACTCGTTTATAGGACCAGGAAAAGGTCGGAACTTGCAGGCGGCAATTCGTTGACGCTCTGTAGTGGAGGGACTCTTGATGACCGCTTTGGGTTGCTTACAGATAGCTAGTTAGGGAAATTCAATCTGATCAATATGAGGTAGCCTGAATTCCGTAGACACACCTGATTGGTAACATTGAGCCAACAGGAGGCTGCGATGAGCAAGAGAAAAACACAAAGCTATACGTCGGAATACCGAGCGGAAGCCATCAAGTTAGTACTGGACCAAGGGTTGTCGGTTGCCGAAGCAGCAACACGATTAAATATGAATCAGGGCACCTTGGCTTATTGGGTGACCCAAGCCCGTAAAGGCAAGACAGTAAGCGTGTCAGGTGCAGGCATGCAGAGCGCAGTCGAATTGGCTGCGGAGAACCGGAGCTGCGTCGGGAGCTGGCCGAGGCCCGGATGGAACGGGACATCCTAAAAAAAGCAACGGCGTACTTTGCCAGGGAATCACTGCCCGGTACGCGTTCGTGAAGCAATGGCGACAGGTTTACCCGGTAACGTGGCTGTGCCGGACCCTGGTGGTTTCTTGTTGTGGTTTCTATGCCTGGCTTAAACGTCCACCGAGTCGACGGGCTCAGGAAGACGAACGATTGCGGGTAGCAATCCGTGCAGCCCACGACAAAACACGCGGAACCTATAGTGCAAGACGCCTGCAAACTGAACTGGCTGCCGAAGGGATAGTGGCGGGTCGGGACCGGATAGCGCGACTACGTCGCGAAGAGGGTATCTGCTGCGTCCAGAAACGGCGATTCAAAGCGACGACCCATTCAGCTCATTGCTTGCCTGTTGCCGATAACCTGCTGAACCAGACCTTTGAACCGACGGGCCCAAAGCAGGTCTGGGTGAGCGATATTACTTACCTCCAAACAGATGAGGGTTGGCACTATCTGGCGGGCATCAAGGATGTGTTTACCTGCGAGATGGTGGGTTATGCAATGGGTGCGCGAATGACGCAAGACTTGGTCAGTCAGGCGTTGTGGAAGGCGATAAAGTGGAAACGGCCAGAAGCAGGATTGATGCTGCATTCGGACCGAGGGAGTCAATATTGCTCGCAGGGATATCGTGCGCTGGTGGCGCAGT
>NZ_JBQXDJ010000130.1:0-4587 GCF_052601015.1 Chitinimonas violaceus
GGAAGTCGGCCACGCCTGCGGCGGCGGCCTGCTTCACCTCGGGCGCGGGCTGGCGGTCGCGCTCACGCTTGGCCGCCTCAAGGTCGCCCGACAGGTCGAGGATGCCCCGGTCGATCTGGCGGCCCTGCCGCTCCAGCTCGCCCGCCTCCTTGGCGCGGGTCAGCCGGTCGGCTACCTCGGCCTCGAAGTCCAGCCGCTTGCGGCTCGGCTCGCCGGTTCGGCGCTCGTAGCCGGTGGCCGCTGGCCCAAGGTGCCGGGTCGGCTCCCGGTCGATTCCCTGCGCCTCAAGCGTGCGGTGATCGACGCGGGCCTCTATGCCCGCCTCGCGTAGCCGCTCGTTCTGCAAGCTGGCGAACCGCTCACGCCACTGCGTGACGATCTGCGGCCCGGTTTTCTGGTCGTCCAGCTCGCGGGTTTTCTCGGTGAAACCCTCCGGCCCAAGGCGGCGGGTCGATAGCAGGATGTGCGCGTGGTGGTTGCGGTTGTCGCCCTCCTTGCCGGGGGCGTGAATCGCCACGTCTGCCGCGCAGCCGTGCCGGTCCACGATCTCCCGCGCCAAGTCGCGGGCCAGCCGCTGCCGCTCGGCGGGGGAAAGTTCCTCCGGCAAGGCTATCTCGAACTCGCGGGCTACCGTCGAGTTCTTCCGGGTCTCGGCCTGCTCGGCTGCGTTCCAGAGTGCCGCCCGGTCGGCGGCCCACTCTGGCGCACCGGCAGGCAAGACCAGCTCGGCGGATTCGACTCCACCCTTGCGGGTGTAGTCGTGAATCTCGCCGGTTCGCTCGTCGGTGATTTCCACCCCGGCACGATAGGCAGCGGCGGCGGTCGCAGTGCGACCAGCCGACCGGCTGACTGTCTTGACGGATAGGTGGTAAATCGCCACGGGCTGCCTTTGGGGTTGGTTTTCAGCGCCGCAGGCCGCACGCAAACGAAGTTTGCATAAGTGCGCCCTTGCTGTTCGCTGCGGGTCTGTGCTCCGGCGTATTCTACGCCTCCGCACCCACTCGCGCACCTATCACCTGTCGGGGTAAAATGCAAGGCATCAATCCCACAGGAGGCGCACCAATGGCAACCATCGAAGAACGCATTGCAGCACTAGAGGCCAAGCTCAAACAGGAGAAGGCCAAGAAGCAACAGATCGAAGCCCGCAAGAGGGCCGCAGAATCCAAAGCCAAACGCTCACAGGACACCCGGCGCAAGATTCTGGTCGGCGCTGCCATCCTCGCCAAAGTCGAGCGTGGGGAATGGCCTCAAGACAAGCTGCTTGCCCTGCTGGATGCGTCGCTGAACCGTGCCGATGATCGGGCCTTGTTTGACCTACCAGCCGTCCAGCCTCAGAAGCCAGACGGGGCCATATCATGATTGGCTGGGTAATCACCAAATACGCCGCAACCGCCGCTGTTGTAGTGCTAGTTTCCGAGGCAGCAAAACGTAGCGATAAACTAGGTGGTTTTGTTGCAGCGCTGCCGCTGGTAACCCTGTTGGCATTGATTTGGCTTTACGTGGAGAAGCAGCCCTCAGAGAAGATTGCCAATCACGCTTGGTACACCTTCTGGTATGTCCTGCCGACGTTGCCTATGTTCCTCATTTTCCCGGCACTGCTGCCCCGTCTTGGCTTTTGGCTCACGCTTGGGGCTTGCATCACGTTGACGGTCATTCTGTTTGGCCTCTTTGCGCTGCTTATTGGCCGATTTGGCATCAATTTGCTTTAAGCCGTGGGGCGCTGCCCCACACCCCGCGTTCGCCACGTGGCAGGGGTGCAGGGGACGGCCTTCGGCCTTGAACCCCAGCACCCCACCACTGGAACGTCTGCCGCTCCGGTTCAGCGTCAAGGGTGCGGCTTCGCCCCAGTCCTCACCCGGTCGCCTTCGGCGCTGCGGCTTCCGGGCTGGCCCTTGACCCTGCCCCTCCGCTGTCCCGGTGTTGGAACGGAGAGGGGGTCAAGGGGTCGTGGAATACCGCAGCCCTGCAAGGGCGAGGATATGCCGCGAAAGCCCCTTGATGCCCTCGCAGTGACCCACGCTCCCGTCATGGGTGTAGGGGGTTTGAGGCCGAAGGCCGTCCCCCTGCACCCATGACGACAGAGGGCGACTCGCTCCCCTCGCTGGCGAGGGGCGGGGGGGAGTGGTTGAGGGCCGTTGTTTGCCCCCTCTGGGGGCGTCGATTTGGGGGAAGGGTGGAGCCCGCAGGGCGACCTAGGGGGCTTGCCCCCGTGGTCGCGGCGCAGCCGCTGGGTGATTAAATAAGGATTAAAACCGGATTAGCTTGGTTTTGCCGAAACGCGCAAACCCGCGCCAGTGCTGGCTTTTCGGCCTGTTCGGCCTGTGGATAGCCTACCTGCTGGAACGGTATCGCCTACCTGCTGGAACGGTATCGCCTACCTGCTGGAACGGTATCGCCTACCTGCTGGAACGGTATCAAGCGCGAGGCTTCCGGGGCTTGCTGGCCTTCTTGGCCAAGTGCCGCCGCTGCGCCCCTTGGGCCTTCTTCTCGACATGCACGAGGTCGCCGCGAATGTCGGAGCTGAACCCCTCGCCGTGGGCTGCGCTGGCCTCTGCCACGTCGTCCAGCGCCTTGCGCAGCGTCTGGGCGAACTTCCACATCTCGCCCGCCTCGCTACCGCAGAGCCGGTGCAGCGTTTCGATCTTGAGTGGGAACGGCGCGGCGTGGCTGGCGTAGAAGCCGTGCAGCCACTGCGCGAGCGGCTTCCCGTCCAGCTTGTGACGCACGGCCCATTCCACCTGCGTGAACTGGTCGGCGGCGAACAACGGGCGCAGCTTGGCGTCCAGCTCGATGACCCACTCCTGCGTTTCCTCGTCCTTGGCCGCTCCGGCAATCAGGCTGCCGATGTAGCTGTATCGGCCCTGCTTGACCGTCAGGGCGCTGGCCACAAGCCGCGTGATGCGCTTGTTCAGCGTCGCCCGGTTCTTGCCGGTGTCGGTCTTGCCCATGAGCTTCAGCAGGGCGTAGGACGTGACGCGGCACGTGCTGCCCAGCTCCTGAAGGCGCACGGCGTGCAGCACGCTTTCCCACACGTCGAGGTCGCCTTGATCGAGGCGCTGCCCGGTGTAGCGGATCTCGATGCCATCGAGCGCGGCGAGCTGCTCGCCGTCGATGTAGCGGCGTTTGCCCTTGGCGATCGCGCCGAACAAGGCAGACCGTAGGAAGCCGTTCGGCACCGCCCGGACAGGCTCCGGCCATAGCGGGAGCTGCACCACGTTTTTCGGTAGGGGCGCACCCGGCAGAGGGTCGCGCTTCTCACGCTCGGCCCGCTGGCGGGCCTTCTCTTGCATCTCCGCGATACGCGCGGTCAGGTCGCCCATGCGCTTCATCAGTACCCCCGCAACACGAAGTAATCGCCGTCCTTGCCGTAGCCGCTGCTCTTGTCGATGCGGACGCACAGGCGGCCTTGATCGCCGCATTTCTCCAGCTTGGCCCGACCGCCACGCTTGGCCCAGTCCTCGGCGTTCGCCTGCAACTGGGCGACTTCGCCCAGGAGCGCGGCTTTCTGCTCGGCCAACTGTTCGACCTGGTGGCGCTGCCACCAGACGGCCAGCCAGGCGGCCAGCAGCACGGCCACGATGCCGCCCGCTGCCGCACCACCGGCCAGCATGGCCCAACGCCAGCCAAAGGCGGCCACGGCCCCGGATAGCTTGCCCTCGGCCTCGCCGGCGGCCTTCACCACGCCCGAGAGCTGCCCGACGATGGGCCTAGAAGCCTCGCCAAGCGCCTTTGCGGCCGCGTCTGAGGCTCCAGCAAGGGATTGCCGCACCGAAGCGCCTACGGCCTCGCCTGCGGCCTTCTGGATGGCCGGAACGGCCTCCGCTGCCGCCTTGCGCACCTCGCCAGCCACACCGGCCACGCTGGCCGCTGCTTGCGCCACGGCGGCGCGTTCCTTGGCGAGAGCTGCCCGCTCTGCGGTCAGGCCGTCCAGCGCGGCCTTGACGGCCTTCTGGTGCTCCTCGGCCACGGCCATGAGGCCGAATAGCTGCTGTTGCGCGTCCATCACTTCACCCCCTTGCCGTCTTTCAGCAAGTCGCCCTGTGCGTGGCGCTTGACGTACTCGCGCATGAAGTCGCGCAGCAGTTGGGAGCCGGTGCGGTCGTTGGCCTTGGCGGCCCGGTCGTAGGCGTCCCGTAGGGACTTCTCGACCCGGAATGTCATCGTGGTTTTTTCGTCGCTCATGGTGTTACCTCCTGAACGACATAGTAAAGCATTTGCACATACAGCGCAATGCTATCTTGACCAGCTCGGGCCGCTGTCGCGCTCCTGCTTCTTGGCCTCACGCTCTTGGCGCTGGCGCTCCCTCTGGTCGGCCAGCTCCTTGAGCCGGTCGGCCTGCGCCTGCTGCCGGGCCTGCTCGGCCTGCTTCTGGCGTTCCTGCTCGGCCTTCTGCCGCTCGAACGCCTCGCGGGCCTGCTGCTTGCCCAGCTCGGCCAGCTTCTGCGCCTCGAACATCGCCCGGAAGTCGGCCACGCCTGCGGCGGCGGCCTGCTTCACCTCGGGCGCGGGCTGGCGGTCGCGCTCACGCTTGGCCGCCTCAAGGTCGCCCGACAGGTCGAGGATGCCCCGGTCGATCTGGCGGCCCTG
>NZ_JBQXDJ010000131.1:0-4445 GCF_052601015.1 Chitinimonas violaceus
GGGGCTATGCCGCCAAGGATTGGAAGACGGCCATGAACCAATTCGCTATTCTTTACGCGGATCGGTTTATTCGATCATCCGTGTGAATCTCAAACCCGCCTTGAACACGGAAATCCTGACACCCCCAGCACCGTAGCAGTTCGGCGTCCCCCTTGCGGAGGCTTTCGAGCAGCACATAAGCCCTGATCACAGCTGCGTAGTAAGATCGTAGACAAGCTCTTAAAGCACCTTCTCCATCACATAATCATCCATCACATACCCTCCACCTATATCGAACACCGCTTCTTCACGAACAGTGAACCCGGCTTTCCGATAGACAGCGATGGCATCAGCATTCTGTTTATTGACTTGCAACAGCAACACACGCATCCCCAACTTACGCGCCTGCGTTTCAACATGGCGAAGCATCAAGCCGCCTAAACCCTTGCCTTTGTGCTCCTGCAGCAGATACAGCTGCTCGAGCTTCAATTCACCGGGTATCTCGGTATGGGCATAGCTGCAGTAACCAACTGGTTCATCCGCCAACCTCAACAGCATCATCCACCGGCTATCCGAATCCAAGTAGCTGCGCAGCTTGTTGGCGGCATATCGCCCCGCCAGCATGAAATCAATCTGCGCCATGCTGATCATTTTGGCGTAGTGCGAACGCCATATGTCATTCCCCAAGCGCGCCACCGTTTCAAAATCAGTTTCAGACAAAGCATCAAGTCGTGCATCGGCAAGCGTGGAAGGCAACAATTTTCGCTCCAAGTGTGAAAAGGAATATGGAACCGTCGATGGCATCACTTGCATCGTCAAGCAGCATGGCAAGGCCACCTACTCGGCAGCAATCTCACGCATCACTCTGTCAAACACCTCTGGCGGCTGCCCACCTGTGATCAAGTGACGGTCGTTGATGATAATTGCGGGCACCGAATGTATGCCATTCTGCTGGTAAAACTGTTCCTGCTCGCGTACTTCAGCCGCGAATTCATCGCTGGCAAGCACAGCGGCGGCACGCATGCCATCCAGACCTACTTCCACCGCCAAGCGTTGCAACACAGCATGGTTGCTGGGGTCTTCACCATGGGTAAAGTAAGCCGTAAACAGCGCCAGCTTGAGGGCATGCTGACGACCTTCCAAACCGGCCCAATGCAGCAGACGATGCGCATCGAACGTATTGTAAATACGCTTACGCATACCCAGGCCAAAGGTAAAACCAAGCTGCTCGCCACGCTGTCGAATGTTTTCCTGATTTTGCACCAGCTGGGCCTCACTCAGCCCATAGTTCCCATGCAGATGCTCAGCAATATCCTGGCCTTCCGGCCCCATCTGCGGATTCAACTCAAACGGTTGAAAATGAAAATCAGCAGTTATCTGCCCCTCAAGCCCGGACAGCGCCTTTTCCAGCGATTTCAGGCCAATGGCACACCAGGGACAAGAAACATCGGAGACAAAATCAATTTTCAACGTAGCGGTCACAGGGGCCTCACTGTTCGAAAAACGGGACTACAAACCACACAATTGGTAATGTCTAAATGCACCCAGTAATGCCTACTTCAAGACACACTGCTTAAAAAGACGCCGGAGCAGCTCAGCCGCCCCGGCGTGGTGGTGTATGTCTGGCAACGACTGCCACCTAGCATTTGCGGAGTACGCTATGGCCAGATCCTACCCTCCGCACTTCGGTAGAATCCCTCTTTTATGCACGCCCTATGGCACGCAGAAATCCGTTTCATCAATTGGGTATGGTCAATACACCTCCGGCATAAGCAATCGCCTCAGTCGTCGCCGGCGTGGCTACGATGCTTGGCAGATTGGCGCTGGTGATATTGTCGGAAGGAAGCGTACGTGGTGTGGTGCGCACCAATTGGCTTTGCGGCAGTGCAGCACCGGTTTTAAGATGTCGCCACATGGCTTCCATCGCCTGCCCCACATACACATGCAGCGGCACAAAACGCGTAGGGAAACCTTCCAGACCCAGGAAGCCATCGAAGTGCTGGGCATTGGCCACCTCGATATAACTGAGTTTTGAAGCCGCACCTTCCACTTTCTGGTTCATCGCATAGTACGCACGCGCAGCGTGGTTAACCGGAATCAGCGCATCAGACCGGCCGGTGACAATGATGGCTGGTTTGCCTTTGAGGTTGCCACTACGTAGTACCTCCTGTACTCCGGTACTGACTCTATCGGCCAATACCTTCTCCGACCCCGTCAGGGCAGAGCCAGTAAGCGGGTTGATGCCCGTCGCCAATTTACGCAGACAGATGGCGCCATCCACGTTGTAGTCCGCAGAAATAGTCGAAGCGGAAACCGAAGCGGCATCGGCTTTAGGGCCACCCACACTGAGGTTGTTGATCACCGAAATACCAGCCATGGGGGGCACCCCATTGCCATTACCGAACATACCCGCCAACCCGCTGAACACCGGCGCAGTCAGATCACCACTATCATCGGTAAAGGCATAGCTGTAGCCGCACACATTCTCCGCCACGCTGAATCGGCCGTATGCGTTCACATACGCCATCGCAATACCCAACGTGGCATTCAATCCATAGTGACTGGCATGTAATGTATCGGCCTCGGCCAACCAACCCCCGGCAATCAATTTGTCGTAGGCCGCGTTGGCCTGCTCCGCCAAAGTGGTGCCGGTTATCAGGCCCTTGCCTGCCAATGCGGCACACCTACTGGCAGCCTGGCTGACATTGATCGTATTGAACGCTGAATTGGTGCCCGCCAAACGGGCCGACTGCACAGCACACGGCTGGTACAAATTAGCCAGCGTGATGTAGTCAATCAACGGCCGGCCTATGCTTTGCTGGGTAGACCCACCCTGCCGAATGCTGATACCCGACACATCCCTCGGCTGTACCTGGGGCTCCCCCACAGCCACCCCATCAATCAAACCTTTGGTGTCGAGTTCAGCCGCCGCAAGCGCTGCTCCACCCCCGTTTGATACCGACGCGGCTATCACTGTCACACGGGCAGGCGTTGCATAATCTGTTTTTCTGCCGCCAGAAGCAGATAGCGAACCGTACCGCTCATTGAGTAGATAGAAAGCAAATTCCACCGCACGCAGCGTATCCCGTCCCCAGTCCTTTTCACTGTTCTGCTGTGAATGGGCATGTTTGACGGCAATCCGGTTTGGATAAGCCGCATTGAACGCCGCCAAGTCCGCATCACTCAAACCGGCCGTGAAGTTGGCACGCAAACCGGCGTCCACGCGCCTTGCACGTATGCCATTGATCAAATTGACCGTATCACCTTTCAAATCATGGACGCCCATGCCGCTGCCCTTATCGGCATAAGCCACGGCACAGCTATGCTTCAGGCCCCACTCTCCTGCAGTGGCGATAGCACCATATATCCCACGCGAACCACTTGACGTAGCGGTCACCACACATGGGGCATTCGTATCAAAACTGGCAGGAATCTGAACCATCAACGTCACGTTCTGCCGGCCTGTTCCATCATCCGCAAACGCCACGTACTCCGTACCCGCAACCTTGCCTTCACCACGCGAATCATTGCCTGCAAGGTCGATATTCGGGCCGTACAACCGGCCATACCCCCCGGTAGACGTTATATCTACCAAGGCACGGTAATTGTTGTAGATTGCATCGCGGCGTAACTCAGCCGCTGTCGGCGCAGCAGGGTTTACAAAACTTGGCCGGGCACCTGACAAACCGGTCTTACCCAGGCCTGCCGTCAGCAAGTCATCCGTACTGCCGTCAAAACTCTGGCTGACAATATCGCCTAACCACGCTGGCTTTACATTCCTGTCCTCTGCCGACTGGCTACCGCTGCCACATGCAAGCAAGGTGGCGCTTATCACCGTGGCACTACCAATGGACTTCAGAAAATGAAGATGCATGACGCTGTCTCCGGTTTTAGAACCTGTTCTTGATCTTATTGCGCAGCTACGCCACGGGCCCATGTGCTCGAAATCCTCCATGAGAGCAATTTGTGCACCACCAAGAACAAGCCATTGAAATTAAAGAAAATCCCTATTAATCACCCTGCAAACTTACCATCTTCCACCAATTAATTGCCCGCCCGGGCAGACATCTAATCGGCTTACCCATGCCATGGGGCGTGAGTACTGTCCAAAAAAGCAGAAAAGGTTGTTCAATTATTGAACAACCTTTTCACACCATCTCACCCACCCAACTAACTGGGCCTTACATCCTCTGCAAGCCCCCTACCGCTTAAGTCCCTCAATCACAATCTCCACCCGCCGGTTCGGCTGCAAACAACGCACCAGCGCCGCCGTCCGCTTCGTCGACTTCCCACACGCCGCTATCTGGTCCGCCTTACCCCTACCCTGCGCATTCATCGATCCACTCACCCCCTTCTCCTTCAGGTAGTTCGCCACCGTGTGCGCACGCCGTTCCGACAGCGCCTGGTTGTAATGCTCACTCCCCAACCGGTCCGTGTAGCCCGTGATCGTCATCCGCTCTATCCGC
>NZ_JBQXDJ010000132.1:0-4257 GCF_052601015.1 Chitinimonas violaceus
TTACTAAGCTCAATCGGCTACGTGCCACCAGCAGAAGCGGAGACAGCTTATTACCGACAGCTAAACGAGCAGGCACAGTTCGCCTGTCTCTAACAACTGAGCCTCCACGAAAACCGGGGGGATTCAGGGGCTGATTTTTAGGTGGAACGAGGAGTTAGAGGAAATTGGCATATGTGAGTTCTGACTACCGCCCCACTTTGTTCTTCCCGCTCTCTCAATAGCAATCCAGCATACTGCAAAGTATTCTATTGAGAAAGTAAATGATTGATTTAATCGTATTTACCTAGATCTGCCCAACGCCAATTCCATCAGAAGTCAATGGCTAAATTATGCTTATGGCGTACAGTTCAATATAAGTCCGAACCTTATCAATATGGCCAATGAATTCTCATCAAATTAATTATCTAGCTTGTCCCACTAGCTACTAAGGCTTTTTACTGCTTAATAAATACAATAACGAGAGAAATCCTTGGATATCAAACCGTTCGAGACTGAGCATCAAAACTTATCAAATTGCTGACAAAGTGTTAGCCAAAAAATTATCAAAGCTTTATTTACTTAGTGATTAGTGCGTATTACACAAGGAACCAAAATTAGAGTAGTCACTCTTATTTGAATAAATATTGTCCGCATTAAGCCTTGCTTTTGCCTCCTGAGTTAGTCTCGGTTCTTTTGCCTTAGCTCATACTGCTTTTGGTTCTTGAAAAATGCCTTCTCTATATAAACCTACCTATCTATTCGGTTGTCTCTGCGCGGTATTCAGTCCATTCTGCCAAGCGTCGAGTCCATCTGTCCCTCCCACTATTACTTTACTACTAGGTGAGCATTGCGATGACAAGGGCTATGTACTGCCCATAGAAACAAAGCGGCAAAAGTTGATCACATTGATAGGTACAGAAGCCGGCATAAAATTCGATATAAAGGCCTATCCTTGGCGCCGCGCCCAAAAACTGGCAGAGCGGGGAAAAGGTCTGTTATGGGGCATTTCTAAAACTCCGGAACGCGCCCGCCACTTCATCTTTTCGGAACCCGTGTTTACATCCCGCGTCTGGATGATAGTACCTACCGGCCAGACATTCTCCTATCAGTCCATTCAGGACTTACTGGGCAAAAGGATCGCTATTACAGGTGGCGCTCAATACGAGGGGGATTTTGAAGCCCATCGTGGTACTTTGTTTACCGTGGAAGAAGGTGCCAGCACTTTGAGCACCCGTTTAGCCATGCTAACGCAGGGGCGTGTTGACATGGTATTGCTAGGTACACTGCACTCTACCGCCAACCAGTTCGAAACCTGGTTGAATAGTAGCCACCATACCAACGGTGGTCCTTGGTCTGTTTTGAAACAGCCGTTGTTGGTTGAACCTGCACATATTGCGGCCGCACGTAACTACTCCATCAATCAGTATCTTCCCGCGATTGATCAAGCAATTATTCGTTTACGCCAGCGCGGATTAGTCTAAGCCACACGTAGCTACCTAGCTACACGCTCTTGAAGTTAATATATGACAAGTCAGGTTTTTCCTCCTGACTCTACTTTTCCAGAAACAGCTCCTTTATTTGCCCGAAGAGCGAGTCTCACTCGACCATCCGCTTTCAGAGAAAACCGGCGACGATGCCCTGTTTAACGCCAAGCTGTCTCTCGGTTACGTCAAGCTGACGATCAACAACCACACAGTCATTGAGATCGACGAAGGCGGCGTGGTATCCATAGTCAACAGTCGTGACCAACTTGCTACCGCTCGCAAAGCCAGCAGCCGTAGCAACTAACTCTTAAAGAAATGAGTATAAACAAGGTATCGCGGTGCTTGACCCAGTAGACGTGTTCCAACTGGGTAAGGCAGTAATGGGTTCCTGCTCCAAAAGCCTTGAGGGAGAATGCATCCCAGCCCATGTAGGATGCTATGGCCGATATCGCGACAGTCATTCATTGGCAGCCGGAAGCCATAAACGAGTTAACAGTATCGGAGCTGATGGACTGGCGCGAGTGCGCCCGAGTATGAAGTGGCGTAAAGGAACAGCGACGCCACAAACAAAGGCGGCTGACGGGTAGAAAGAATCTATCCAGTTGGCTGCCTCGCTTGGTTTAAACCCCAAATAGTTTCATTCGACGAGGATATAGTTCCTCGGGTCTTGGCGGTCTCGTATCCATATACTTGCCTGGCCGTCTTCCTCTACGTAAATTCGCCAGCATGCAATGCCTAGGCAGTGCACATACACGTCGTCGTTACCGCCTGCCACTTGGTTAAATTCGAGCGTTTCCAATATTTGCATAGTAGTTATTTACACGTGATGAATGATAAATGCTGACATTTCTCTACTAGCTATCAGGGGATAACGTGATTACGTGCGCTTCCGGCAGCCCTCTGGAAAAACCAATTTGTTCACAGCATTAATTTCATTCTCCGTCACCGTTCCGTCTGGAGACGCGATACGTAGAATTTGGGCTGCTTCCCGAGCCACAGTAGTTGGTAGGCACCTCGGTTCATATTTACCTGCACCGAAAGCTTGGTTAAGTTCCATCGTGTTAAGTGTTTGCATGATTATCTTCTGCAAGGAGGTGGGGAGTTACCAATCCGGAATGGGGATTGGCAGAATGGGTACTGCTTTTCATTAGTTAAACCTGATGTATCGTGGTTCCCTATTCCCATCCAACTTGTCCTTGCCCTCTGATAACCCTTACCTGTGCCGCGAAATAGACGATGCAATAACCAATTTCACTCTATTCAAGCATTGGCTTCTGTCCGTAATAAAGCCATGATGGGTACAGAAGCAGAAATAATGCGGATGCGCCCTCTTCAAGGGCAGCTAGACGTAAAAAAATCTAATAAGGCGGCTAACTGGTTTCCAGTGCTTCCTACCAGTTAGCCACCTTGTCCCATTGCTTAAAAAGGAATTTTTAAGGGGAGGAATTTCCGACTTGGTTTTGGCTGACCACTTGGCTGAACCGAAGTACCATTTCGCTTGTCACTTACAAGCCTACATCGGTAAATCGAGCAAGCTATGGCGCCAGTGACCTTACCCCCGCTTACCTGTTCTCGTTCAGTTAGATTCAGTTCATACATGATTGTCCCCGATGTGCTGTAACCCATCCTGCTGCCGAATCACCATGTTTGGTCGCAGGCCATGACGATGCTAGGAAAGAAAGTAGCGCTCCATTCTGGGGAAATAGCGGCATAGTCCATCGCTGTTAAGCTAACCGATACATCGAAGCCGGTATCGCCGGATACGCCACCCGCAACACGATCAATGTCCATCAAGTCTAGCTCTTGCATTTTGTGCTCCTTTAAGTTTGCCGAAAGACCAATCCAATGGCGGAGCGTGAGTGTAGAGGTGCTGACTTGGGGCCACCAATAGTACAAGTGTCCCGACCCCTAAGAGCCAGTCTGGTTGTAGGCTACGTTGGCACAAGCGCCGCGTGCGGCAAAGCTGGCTAATACGGGGCAGCATGGGAGTTTCCCTAGCCTCCCTAAAATCCTTCAAGAGCGACCAGAAACTACGGCTACAGGTCTTCTTTTCCGCCGTGGATAAGATCGCTGCACCCCTTAAGCGCGTCAGTACAGCGGATACCGCCACCACCGCCAAAATCAAAGAACTTCGCGACAAGCTGTCACAGTTGAACAAGACCACCAGCCAAGTTGATAGCTATCAAACTGCCAGCGAACAGCTCGCCAAGACCGGGCGTACCCTCAAAGAAGGAATATGCACGAGCCTTAGGTTTGCAGCTGAAGGCCCGTGTGATATCGAGCAGCATAGAGGAATAAAGATGCCAAGAACCAAAGACGATTCCCGCTACAGCCGGTCCCATAACCATCTACTCGCCGTACCACCCTCTACTGTCACCCTGCAGGTCTCTATCGCCACCGTGCCGTTTTCTACGATATGCATTTGCTCACAGGGCATATCTAGATAAAAAGCGCTTTGACTATGGTTACCGCCTGCTACTTGGTTAATTTCTGCGGTTTCCAGCGTTTGCATACTTATCTTTCGTGGAGAATCAATGAATTCCACAGCGCGACAAAAAACTGCGCTGTGGAATCCTCACTCAGTATGGCTAATGCCTACCAGAGCGAAGCTTTAGCTAATTAGCTGGCAGCTCTTGGAAAATTACAGTTCTTCCGAAATTCAGGATTGAGGGGTAATCCCCCCGGAAAATAGGGGTGTGCAGAAGTAGAATTTTCTCGGATAGAGGGAGTTCTACAAAATGAAGAAATCGAGATTTTCGGACAGCCAAATCATCACCGTGCTTAAGGAGGCAGA
>NZ_JBQXDJ010000133.1:0-4227 GCF_052601015.1 Chitinimonas violaceus
TTTTGCGTGGTTGGAGAAGTGCCGTCGATTGTGGAAGAACTGTGAACGCAAGCTCGACACCAGCTTGCAATTCATTCAGTTTGCCTTTCTGACTCTTCTTCTGCGGAGACTTTGAACAGGTTCTAAGGCCGTGTTTTGGGTAGCAGGCTGAATTCACTGAAAATGCTCACGAAGCAGTCTGCGATCGACAGTGGCGTTTGTTGCTGCGCTACATGTCCAGGAAACCGGAATCTGTTGGGTGATGGCGGTGGTAGAAACCAGCTACCATGCGCGCCAATCCTTGCAGCAGGCTCCTTAAAAATGCCCTCAGACGCCAATCATTCCCATGAGGCCCCAACTCTTCCGCGCAACGATGCCATAGACCTGCTGCGTGGTCTGTCCATCCTCCTCGTCGTTATCCACCAGTTGGCTTTGCCATTCCGTCTACCGCTTGGGTCTGGTTGGCTAGGCGATGTGCTCCCCAAACGCTTCATCAATGGCATCAGTTTCAGCGGTTATGAATCCGTGTTCGTGTTCTTCGTGATCTCAGGCTTTGTCATCACACGCAGCGTGCTCGAGCGTGACGGTTCGCTCAGTAATCTGTGCTGGCGGTCTTTCTATACACGCCGGGTGACGCGCATCTTGCCGTTGTTGCTGCTACTGCTCGTTGTACTCACCATCATGCATTTGCTCGGCGTGCCTCAGTTCGTTGTTGACGCACCAGGCCAGTCGCTGGCTGCCGCGCTTATGTCGGCATTAACGATGACGTTGAACTGGTATGAAGGGCGTACCGGCTGGTTGCCGGGTGCTTGGGACGTGCTGTGGTCGCTCTCTATCGAGGAGAGCTTTTATCTGGCGTTTCCCATATTCTGTCTGCTGCTGCGGGCGCCGTGGCGAGTGACCGGGCTATGGGTTCTGGCTTTGTCGCTGCCATGGGCACATGCGGCACTGCGTGGCAATGAAATCTGGCAGGAGAAGGCCTATCTGCCAGGCATGGCGGCCATTGCCTGGGGTGTATTGACGGCGCTGCTGGTCCAGCGCTGGAGCATGCCACGGCGCACTGCGCGCATGCTTGCAGTGCTCGCCATGGTTGGT
This sequence comes from Chitinimonas violaceus, assembly GCF_052601015.1. Taxonomy (NCBI): domain Bacteria; kingdom Pseudomonadati; phylum Pseudomonadota; class Betaproteobacteria; order Neisseriales; family Chitinibacteraceae; genus Chitinimonas; species Chitinimonas violaceus. Next base: position 1,075 of record NZ_JBQXDJ010000133.1, read on the forward strand.
TTGTCCGCGACATTTTTTTACGCGGACGTCCTGTGGCGGCTGATACAGGAATACGCGATGCTGCTTCTGTGCCTCTCACCGGCCGCTTGGCTTGCTGCCTCGTCTGGCGTGACGCGTACTGCACCACGTGGCACACGCTGGCTCACGCACCTGGGTCGCTGGAGTTACGAAATCTACCTGAGCCATATGTTTATCGTGCTGGCAATCACCGGCGCCTATTTGGCTGTGTCTGGCAATGACCTACGTTGGGCATGCTTGGTTTATGTTCCTGCCATCGCAGTCTGCGCCTTGGTCGGCTGGTGGTTACACCGCTATGTCAGTGGGCCCGCGGCGCAATGGATGTCGCAGCGGATGCCATCCAAGCGGCAGACCACGACCTATCAAGGCTGGATGCGCTGCAACTAAGAGTCGCTAAGCATCTGCATGAGCTGACTGCATCGCCGTAATCAGATAATTGAGATAGCACGCCAGAATAGGTTCAGGGGAGCAGCGTGGGAAAAGTGCTGTAAAAGCTTGTTGGTATGGAGGGATAGTGACGCAGTGCTGTATTGGACAGCCATCAGACAGCAGCACTGCGGTCATCCCCACTCAATCTTTACAGTGTGGTGGCGATAATCGCCTCGTCAGCGCCGTAGAAGCAAAGTTACCAAGCGATAAATAAGCATTCCGCTGGCGAGCGGCTTACCACAGCGTAATGCGCTCTTTATCCGCCCTGACCATGGCATCACCTACTCTGCAACCATAATTGGCAGCAAACGCCTGTGAGTTGGACAATATGCCGTTTACCCGGTATTTCGGTATTGCATGAGTTTGAGAAGCGGCGGCCTGTGCCCGTATCTCTTCAGTGGTATGGGCTTTTCTATGGGCAAACGCATACCCTTTGAAGAGCTGATCCATCGCCGCGGTACCCGGCCACTTTTTCTGGACAAGCTGCGTTGTGACTTCCAAGCCGGTCAGATCCGCTAAATCTTCATAGGTGATGCGTATAGCCGGGATATTGACACCGAGTACCGTCTTCACATAGTCGGCATAGTGCTTGTTTTGGCGGTCTTCCATGGCCTTGGAGTAAGTAATATCACCAAGCGCCAGCCCCAAAGGGGGTGGAAATGGCACATCAGGTGGACGGGCAATGGACTCACTGGAATCAAACCCATGCGCCAGTTCATGGGCAAGGATAGACGCCCCAAGAAAACCGTAGGCAAACGCGGGTTGGTTCTCGAAATCCACCATGGGTGATGTCAGCATCATGCCGATATCACCCACCACGGTATTGCGCCACGGTACATATCTGGGCTCGAAATCGCCCCAACCATAGCCGTCCTTGGCGCCAAGCCGCGGCAATTCCCTGGCTTGCTTAACCAGTTCTGTGAAGTTTATTTGGTTTACACGCTTGATATTACCCAGCACATCATGAACGTTAATGGTGAGATTGCTGTAATCGATCCACTTTTCAGGTTGAATGACCACCATGGCCATCGTATCAAGACGACGTAGCGCCGTATCTCGGCCAGCCGGGCTCAACCAGGCATGCGCCTGGATCCGTGTCCGCATCGCCTGCTTTAGTTCCTGCATCATGGTGTTGACTGCGGCCAGCTTGCTTGGCCCTATCACCTTTTCCACGTAGAAGCGATTCAATGTGTCCGGCATCAGCGCTGCCACAAAGCGGATTCGATCATCGAAAACAATCGTTGAACGCGCCCAAGTGGCATCAGCCAAAAATCTTGGCTTCCATGAAGACGACCAACGCCTTTCTTCAGTGGAAAACTGGCAAGGCAGATAGCCGCTAAAGCTCTTCAAGAGACGCCACTGCAGAAAACGTTTCCATTGCGGCAAGCTGAATTCGGCCATCATTTGAGACAATTTGACTTCAATCGCCGCATCCACTTCCACATTGGCTGCAATCGCAAGCTGCTGCTTGAAGGCGGGCATATCAAATTTCACCGAACCTGGCGGCGTCGATGCCACTGATCCATTGATCCGTTGTTCCATACGTTCAACCACTTCCGCATCGACAGCGGCTCGGTCTGCAGTAACGCCAGCCGCCATCAACATCCTTGCGATATGGTCACGCCGTGTCTCTGCCGTCCCACGCCATAGCATCAACTCACTTTGAACCAACCTTAGTTGGACTGGCTTGGCATCTTTCGTCGTAAAAGCATGTCGGCTTTGCAAAGTTAAAGGCAGTGCGGTACCGACACGTAAAAGCTTCGCCATGACAACCGGAATATCCTGGATTTGTGTCATGCCCTCCACCAGCTGCCATTCATCATTCAAGGCATTCGTTGTAGCGGGCGCAGGCTGCGCCTGGCTGGCAAATAGGCGTACCAGTTTGCCTAAGTCGCTGTGCTCATCAGCGAGCGGTGAGTGTGCCGTCGCCGCCAATGCGGCCAGCAACGCCTGATAATTTTGTTGCGGCAGGTCCGAAAATGCATCGGGTACATCGTCTTCAGCGCTGCGCTGTACGGACCGGTACCAATCACCATTGGCCAACTGATCGAAATCTGTACATGCCAGCGCATTGCGCTGTACTGCTGGCTTAACCGATTCACCAAATCCCGTTAATAAAAAAGCGGCTGCCATCATCACGACAGAACCGCCCTTACGTCCATTTGAATGATTGATGAAATGCATATGCCTGATACCTCAGTGATGTCACTGAGGTATCAGGCATATGCATCAATATATTAGTTCATACAAATATATTAGGCTCAACAGCCGTATCGTCAGCCGCTATCTGCAATCCATAATCGCCCACGCCGTAACGTGTAACGTGTAACGCCAATGACTCTACGTAGCAACCCCGGCAGATCCCACTTGGCTGGCATATCAACAAGCCCAGAAACCGCTACTCTCCAAGGAGGCTATTAATTTCAGCAAGTTCTTCAAGCGGGAGGTGGGCTGCACCCCTGCAGTATTTCGACAGCGGCAAAAAGCTGAATGTCCCCGTTCAGACGCCTGATGCCTGTATTGCACATGACTGCTGGCTCAATTTTACCCATCAGGTGTGTCTACGGAATTCAGGCTACCTCAAGTCAGCATGGCTGTCTTTTAGTGCTTCCAATGCACCACTTCGATCGGTGACCTCTGCCGTCGTTACCGCAATCGCATGGGGCAAGCCCAGCGTATCAACAGCAATATGTCTTTTGATCCCTG
>NZ_JBQXDJ010000134.1:0-3908 GCF_052601015.1 Chitinimonas violaceus
GATTGGATCTGGTTCTACAATCACGAACGCCCTAACATGGCCTTGGGCGGTATTACCCCAATACAGCGGCTGGCCATGGTCGCATAGCGCTACTTCTGACTCCCCTTAAAAATGGGGGGATTACCGAACGACCTCGACAATCATCTCCTTGATTGTCACCGGTTCCCCGCTCATGGCACTGCCCCGCACCCTCGACCAAATCCGCTCCCAGAATCCCCAGCTCGACCAACTTGATGACCACACCATCATGGTTGCTATCTACAACCGCGACTTCGCGGACAAGATGACACCCCAGCAGTACATGGAAGCCACCGGCTACAAGCCCTCAGCGAGTACCATGGACTACGTCAAATCGGCTGCTGCCGGTGCAGGTGACCTGGTTGCCGCTGCTGGTTACGGTGTAGAGAAGCTAGGTGCTGACCGTGTAGGTGGCGCAATTCGTGATGCAGGCCAGACCGCACAACGCTACTGGGTAGACGACATGACCGGCGCTGGTCGTTCTGTCGCCAACAACCCCATCGTGACGGATGACTACGCACTGGGTGACACCCCGTTGCAGTCCACGCTGATGGCAGCATCGCGCAGCGTGCCCGGCATGCTGGCAACAGCACCGGTGGGTGGCGTAGTTGGATTGGCCGCCAAGTCTGGACTGGGCAGGCTTGCCGTTGCCAAGGGAGCGCAAGCCGCTGCCGAAGCGGGTACGACGACGCTGGCGCAGAAAGCCTTACTCGCTGCACCCGGCGCAATCGGTATGGGTGTAGCCGAGGGCGGGCAGGCTGCACTGGTGAATGCAGAGCAGACCCACGCCAAGGTCATGGACCTTGCCGCGACGCCGGAAGATGTCCTGCTGCAAAATCCGACCTATCGCGCCACGTTACAGCAGACTCGTGATCCGTTGGCTGCGCGTAAAGCCGTAGCGGATGAGACAGCCAACCAGGTATTACGCAACACCATGGTTTCCACGGGTGGTATCGGTATCCTCACAGGTGGCGGTGCCTTGGGTTCGGTATTCAACCGCGTAACGGGTCAAGCCGGTACCAGCCTGGCAGGCGCAGGCTTAGGCGGCATGGCGAAAGCCATGGCAAAGGATATCGGCAAAGAGGCTGGCCAAGAGTTCTTGCAGTCCGGTGCTGAACAGTACATCCAGAATGCTGCCGAACGTGACCACTTGGACCCGAGCAAAGATGCATGGCGCGGTGTCGGTCCTGCTGCGCTATCGGGTGCAGCCGTGGGTGGCCTGTTGGGTGGTGGAACCCATGTCTTAGGTAAGCCTTTTGAAGCGAGACGTGCTACTGCGCCAACCGAGCCGCCCGTTACGGATATGGCTAACCTGCCTGCAATTTATCGTCCAGGCGGGGAATACATCCCGGCAAATGAGCCCGCGCCCTCGCAGCAACAACCCGAGGCACCACCCGCAGCCAAGTACAACGTAACACCTGACGGCGTAGCCATACCGGTTGCGCCAGAAGTCCGAGCGCTGCCCGACAAGTCTGGCACGCTGTATGCGAACCAATATGGTGTTGCCAGTGACCAGTTGGCAGATGTCGCACCGAATGAGCAAATGGCCAAGGAGCTGGATGCACAAACCAGACGGCGCGACGGTGCGCTCCGCGTCATAGGCAAGATTCAGCAACGGGCCAGCGAGTTGGATGGCGAGGCATTGGCTCAATTCCAAGCCAACAGCGCGCCGGCTTTGGCACGTGCTCAGCAAGCTTGGCAAGAGAGCGATGCCGTTATTGCAGAGCTTCGACACGGCAATGATGCTGATAAGCAAGAATCAGCAGCTGAGCCAGTACGTGCCGCAACAGTTGCCGAACAGCCTGGACCGACTCCGTCAATTGAGCGGTCCGTACCTGAAGTTCAAGAACAAGCCCCCGAAGCCGCCACCCCTCCATCACCCAAAGGCAAATCCTCTAGCCGAACCAAAGCAGACAAGCAGGATCAGCAAACTGCCATGCTATCCGATGAGGCATTGAGTGAACGTGAGAGCTACATCGCAGATCAAGCCAAGCGCAATGGTGGGTGGAACACCATGCTTGCTGCGGGTATGCGTGAAGTACGCAACGAGCAGACGAAGCGAGCCAAGGCTGCGCGACATGACGACCTGTTCAAGGCAGAGGACAAAGTAGCGAACGACGTGCCTCAACAGGTAGAACAGGCAAAGCCCGTAGAGAAGCCTGTTAAATGGTTCACCACGGCGGAACGTGCAACTACCTACATCGACAAAAAGAAGCTAACGGATACCCATGAGGCCGTAGCCGTTGAACGGCTGGCGCCCAATGGCAAGCACGTTACCGTCCATGAGATTCACCCAAAGTCTGTTAAGTCAGTAAAAAAAGGCGCTGAACCTGTTCCCGCCAAGAAGGACGCAGCAGAAGCGTCTGCGTTAGAGGTTGTCGAACCCAAGCAGGCAACGAACGCTGATACACCACCATCCCCGGCCATACCTAGCAAGGTTGAGTCACAGGAGGAAGAGTCACATTCGTCCAAATCTGACGACGACGCACCATCGGCTCAAGTTGCGGAACAGATCCCACTGCGCTCCACCCCACCAGAAACCCCCAGCCAGACTGAGAAAAAGAAGGCGGCACGCAAGGCAACGGCACCCACCACAGCCAAGCCCCATCTAGAGGATGTAGGTGATGCCCTACGGTGGAACCGCAAAGGTATTTTCCGGAACGGCGGTTTGACCTGGGACGCGATCAAGGATGAGAACGACACCCTGAAGGTCAAGCTCGCCAGCAAGGAAAAGATTTGGGCACGCCCGAACTGGGAAGCCATCATCGAAGCGGTACCGGAAGACCAGCGGGAAGGATTCACCGTCATTGCCCACCTGGTCAAACAGGTTTATGACGCGCTGCCTAAACAGTCAACAAACGTCAGTGACAAAGCGCTACAGACTTACATCGACGTAGTTGGCGAACTGCGTGAATCAGCCAATACATTGCTCAATAACAAGGAACGCCAAGGCGCGCTGTGGGTTGAACTAGGCAAGCGTGCCCAGAAAGTTGGCTTGCTGTCCCACTCTGACTACTTTGACTATCTCATTCCCGCTAAACGGGACGCCAGCATCATGCCGCTGTTTGCCGAACTGTTCCCCAAGCAGGCAGCCGGCGAACGATTTAGCCGTGGTACCCCTGAGAATGACCGCGCCATGGCCCTTGGCAGAAAAGCTGTCAGCGCCATGCAATGGAACACCAGCAGCGCAAAAGATGCGCTATTGGCCATCAAGGACGGCTGGCCAGCCAAGCAAGCCGCCTGGCAGAAGCAGGGATACCGCATTATTTCTGCTGGTGATATCACGTCCGAAATTCACCAACTTCGTTCCGGACGTCATGCAGCCTATTTACCGCTGGATGCCACGACCAACGAGTACGTAGGCAGCTTTGAAACAGAGAAAACAGCACAAGCCGCAGCAGATGAATTGCTGGCAAAACGTGCTAACCGCTTTCTATTACTGAACAAACGCAAGACTGTGTTGGGTGACTATGCCAGCGAAGCAGAAGCCCTCAACGCCGCAAAGAGTCAGACCGCCCGCAAGACAGAAACCGAACCGGATAAGGATGTTGCGCCGAACGATGGTGGATGGGAACGCAAAGGCGTAGACCGCCGTAACCCCGGTGAGAACATCACGCCTGAACGCCTGGAACAGACGTTCAACTTCCGAGGGGTGAACTTCGGTAATTGGGTGAGCCAGGAAGAACGCCAACAGCACGTCAATGCTGCGTTCGATGCCTTACACGACTTGGCAACGGCTATGGGTATTCCCCCTGCGGCAATGGGGCTTGGGGGCAAGCTTGGCCTGGCCTTTGGTGCGCAAGGCAATGGTGGTCGGAATGCCGCGCACTTTGTACCTGGCGTCAATGAAATCAACATTACCCGTACCAGTGGCGCCGGTGCGCTGGCCC
>NZ_JBQXDJ010000135.1:0-3728 GCF_052601015.1 Chitinimonas violaceus
GGCGTTTTCCAGCAAAGGGCGGATGGCTTCGAATTGTTCGCGACTGATATCGCTGGGGTAAGGGGTTCTCATTGGGCAAGCATCGCCGGTCTGGAGCTAGATGAAAAGACTTTGAACAGGTTCTTAGCAGGTGCTCACTCCAAGTTGCCCGATTAAGCCATGCTGCCGTTGGCGTGGCATCTGTTGACTATTGGGTGAGGCCGCATGCTTTACTTTACCTTTTGATGGTCTTTGGAGATGCATGAGCGCACTAGTACTTGCAGGAAACCTTGAAGGTCAGCGCCAGCTCCAAGCGGGGGCTTCCCTCATCCCGTTTTAGCTTGGAAGGCAAACGTGTCAGGGTTTCGCATTGACTCACCTGAAAGCCAAACTGTCGCATTGCATTGGCAACGGTCTGGCTTGTCATGCGTAGTGCATGGCGTGGCCTGTCTACCCTCACAGTGCCGGGTGTAGCCGGCACGGTCACAATTTCGAAAGGGTGAGCACTACCGCTGAGTAGTTGCAGACCGCGTTTGCTGGGTACAAGCGGGGTTTCTATATCGCTGGGTAATGGGCTTAGGTGATCTACGCCAAGCACAAGCGGTATGGTTTCATCCACATTTTCTTTGGCCCAAAGCAATGTCGAGCAGCCCGCCAATGCGCAGCTGATCAAGCAGTAACGAACAACAAGCCCCATAGTTAGCTCCACCGCTATACATGCTAACCGACACCTGAAGTCGTCTGTCCTTTACCCTTATCTACTATCTATCGTGAATAGGGCGCTATCGTCGTAAAGCACAGAACCGCGGTTGAATTGTGCTTAGGCGGGACAGAAAATCAGGTGATCTGTCAAGATGTCAGGATAGAGTTTTGGTTTCGTTTTTCCAGGCGAAAAAACAGCTCAAAAAAAGCAAGACTTTGGACAAGGTCCAAAAACCCGTTCGATGATCTGCCACGAGTAGAACATGAGCCCTGATCACAGGCACGTAGTAGATATTGAACAGGTTTTAAGAGGGGGGGGAGTTTCTGTTTAGTAATCGCTACTTCACTTTCTATTAAGTGCTCATATGGTGTTATATCCCTCGGTTTACGGTGTTTGTTGGGGTTTCTAACCTTTCGTTTCTCAATAAGAAACGTCCTGTGTGATGTTCTGCCATCAGTTAATCATAAGGTATATGTGGGTGGGCTATTTTGAAGTGACCTAGTCTTCTTCATGATTTATGAGTTTTTTAAAAGGTAATACAGTTTATGTTGATGTTTTGTTGTATGTGGGAGTATGAAATGAGGTAGTGAAATTTATTTTCTTCTCTATTCTTAAGACCAAATTTATTCCTACCAGCAAGAGCTACTGCATGAGATTGCGCTCATGCAATGAGAGCTTGTTTTGCTTGAGGCATATAACAAAGGTGGTCAAGGTATGGAACAGCAAATCGAACTGAAGCAGCGATTACTAGGGATGGCCCATGATAAATACAAAGGACTGCAAGGGTACTCGAAGGTAATTCGATTTGGTCTGGGGTGGGTACTGCGAAGCCTGCCATTGATGGCAGCACTACTACTGGGCCAACAGGCTTGGGCGGCCCCCCAGGCTTGTGCGGCGGGGGAAATGGCGCAGACGTTTAGTTTTCCTGCAGGCATATGGACTAATGGCAGTTTGGGGCCACTTGTTAGTCCCGTAGCAACTGGCGGCAATACGACAAATTTTACGGTAAGTATTACGCCGAATCCGGCGGTTCCACAGAGTAACGCCGGTGTAGGGGGATTTCCTGGGCCTTATCCAAGGCAATGGACATTCGGCAATGTACCTTTTACTGTATTCGCTGCTAGTGACAGCACGCCAGCGGGTACAACAATCGCAACTTTTAATTTAGGTTTTAATCGGCAGGTTAATAAATTAAGTTTCACTGCGGTCGATATTAGTTCTGATAACCCTCTTGGTGGCGCCCAGATGTATCGGGACTTTGCGACTTTTGCCGCCAACAATGGTACGGCGTTACTGCCAACAGCAATTACGTCCGGAAATGGTCCCGGAGGGTACCACGTCATTAATTTAGGGGCCGGTACGGCAGAAGCGGCTGACCCGCTGGCAGGACCATTCCTTGGTACTCGTGGTACTGCTAATCCTTGCGGTACCAACATCAATACATTTTGTAATGTAGCGGTTGATTTTTCTCAGTCAGGTATTACCAGTGCTTCGCTAACTTATGCGCAATCGTCAGCATTTGTTGGTACTGAATTTCAGTTCGTTGGACTTAACGATATTTCCTGGTGCCTCCCCCCCAGCACCGTCACCATCACCGCCGTCAGCAATGGCGGCGTAGGGCCATTCACCTATACCGGTGGTAATGGCTATCCCGGCGAAACTCTCACCACCACCGCACCAGCTACTGGTGCACCGGGTACCACCCAGACGCTCACTACTTCCGCCACTGGCACCACCATCACCGAAACCATCCCGACCGGTTATACCCTCACCGGGGTCAACTGTACCGGTCTGGGCGCTGGCGGTACGGCGACACCGAATCTGGCTGCGGGGTCGGTTACCCTTGACGTGGCTGCCACCACTGCAGGTTCCAATATCGCCTGTACCTTTACCAATACGGCGACCCCACCCACGGTGACGGTGAGCACCATCACTAATGGTGGTACAGTAGGTGTTCCCTATACCGGTACCAATGGCGTCACCAATTTCACCAACACCACGGTGACTCCAGGGGTAGCGGTGACTGGCCCCATCCAGAGTTTGACCACTGCCAGCAGCTCAACGGTGGTCACCGAAGCCATCCCACCCGGCTATGTTCTCACCGGGGCGACCTGTACCGGCTTGGGTACGGGTGGTACGGCGACACCGAATCTGGCTGCCGGTACCGTGACACTTGATGCCGCCGCCACTGCAGCCGGCTCCAACATCGCTTGTACCTTCACCAATGCCAAACTGCCCACCGTTACCGTCAGCACGGTCAGCAATGGCGGCACTGGCGGCTTTCCCTACACGGGTACCAATGGGGTCAACAACTTCACCAACACCACGGTAACAGCCGGGACGCCGGTAACCGGTCCCGTACAGACCCTCACCGCCGTGGGTACCTCAACCGTCGTGACGGAGAGCATCCCCCCAGGCTTTGTCCTCACCGGGGCGACCTGTACCGGCTTGGGAGCGGGCGGCACCGCCACACCGAATCTGGCTGCTGGTACGGTGACCCTCGATGCTGCCGCCACAGCAGCCGGTTCCAACATCGCCTGTACCTTCACCCATAACCGGTTGCCCACGGTGACGGTAAGCACCATTACCAATGGGGGGACGGCAGGTGTCCCCTATACCGGTACCAACGGGGTCAACAACTTCACCAATACCACGGTCACGTCCGGGGTACCGGTGACCGGCCCGGTTCAGACCTTGACCACTTCCGGTACGTCGACTGTCGTCTCCGAAACCATCCCACCGGGCTTTACGCTCACCGGAGCGACCTGTACTGGCCTGACCCCAGGCGGTACCGCCACCCCCAATCTGGCGACGGGCACGATCACGCTGGATGCCGTTGCTACCGCTGGCTCGCCCAATATCGCCTGTACCTTCACCCATAGCGCGCCGGCGACGGTCGCGATCAATGTGATCAGTAATGGCGGGGTCGGGCCCTTCGGCTTTACCGGCACCAATGGGGTCACCAATCAGACCCTGACCACGGTCACACCAGGCACCGGTGTACAAGGGCCGGTCCAGTCGGTGACCACGGTTGGCAGCGTGACCA
>NZ_JBQXDJ010000136.1:0-3721 GCF_052601015.1 Chitinimonas violaceus
TTGCGAGGCTGAAGCATTACCGTGCAGTGGCGTTCCGGTTCGACAAACTGAAACGGAACTATGAAAGCATGGTTGCCATGGCCTGTGGGTTTCTATGGCTACCTATGTGAAACGTCAACAGACCCTAACAAAGAGAGCACGTCACTTCGCGATGGCACGGTTGATCTGGAAACCGGTGTTGTGGGGAAGGCGACCGGCCCGGAGGTGCATGTACAGGCCTTGTTTCGGGATCGCTTTATCGGCGTCGTGCGATCGGGTCACCCGCTGTGTGAGGATGAGATTACGCTCTCCCGTTATGCATCCGGCAGGCACATCCTCGTTTCCCGGCGTGGGCTCGATAAAGGGCCGATTGACGAAGCCTTGAAGGCATTAGGTCTGGAACGGAATATCGTTACGGTTGTCGGCGGTTTCTCAACTGCGCTGGCCTTGGCGAGGGCTTCCGATCTGATTGCCAGCGTGCCTGAACGGCATACTGTCAGCCTGCGTGCCGAAATGCACAGCTTTCCCTTACCGGTTTCTGTCCCGGAAATCACTGTTTCTTTGCTCTGGCACCCACGGTTACATGCCGACCCTGCGCATCGCTGGTTACGGGGGTGCGTAAGGGAGGTTTGTGCGGATCGCCCATAGAACCTGTTCAAAGCCACTTGTAATAGCCCTAAGCCAATGCAATGAAATGCTCCATTCCGCTTATCGGGATACAGAACAAATTGTTGGTACCTCTGGTCTGAGCGGATGCACCAGTACGAGTTAGAGCCTGTTTACGATCTTGCTGCGCAGCGGTGGTCAGAGCTTATGTGCTGCGTCCAGACTCGGAAGGGTTGCTGACCATTCTGCCTACTTGAGATCGATCATCCCGTCTTCAAGCGGCTTGATCTGATATTTATTGCAAGGCAGCAGTACATTGGAAAAACAAGAACTATCGCCCCATATCGATGTAAGCATCATCGTCCCTGTATTTAATTGCGCACAGTATCTTGTTGAATTACTGGAATCACTCTGTACACAGGCGCATTGCTCCCTGGAAATTATCGCTGTTAATGATGGTTCCACCGATGAGAGCTTATCTATCTTGGAACACTACTCGCGGCTCGATCAAAGAATCATGGTTGTGACTCAGGAGAATCGCGGCTTATCTGGCGCGAGGAATACAGGCATCCAGCTGGCACGTGGCGATTGGATCGCGTTTGCGGATGGCGATGACTGGCTTGCCCCCAATGCACTGCATACCTGGTGCAAGGAAGGTTTAGCAAAGGAGCTGGATGTAGTTATCGGCAATGGTTTCCGATTCGACGCTAGCCCTACCCTTGAATTGGCCAACTCAATCTGTTCCTGGAAGCCCGCAGAGGCGGTCGTTTCTGGCGAGGATTGGACTATACAGAGCGTTGCGCAACGCCAATGGAAGCACTACGTCTGGTTGCAACTCATTCGCCGGAGTCTCGTTATTGAGAATAATCTCCGTTTTCAGGTTGGTATGTTCCATGAAGACATTCTATGGACTGCTCGTTTGGCATCGTGCGCAAAGAGGGTTGGCTTTTGCGATGTGCCGTTTTACGGCTACCGCATATCCCCGACCTCGATCACCAATACTGCTTCACTAGAGATTATTCTTCGCAGGGTACGCAGCTATATCGCGATTGTTGACGGGTTATCCAATCCCATGTCCTGGTCACAGTCGTCACCTCGATTCCAAAAGGTGTTATTGCGGCAAGCCAACATCGAAGCGGGGCATCTCACTGCGCTGCTTCGAAAGGATATCCTGCCTTTGAGTCATCGGCCTCAAATTGCAGAATTCTCCGTAATTCGGAAACTGGTTGCCCCTGTTTTCAAAGGTGCTACGACGGCGAGTGAATTCTGGCGTGCCGTTCGTTTCTGGAGAACGGTTTCCCGTATTTCCAACAGATAGTGCCAATGCAAACGCCCCTCATAAATAAGCACCTGAGGCGTTTGCAATTACATTTCGCCTTATCGCGGTTGTTTGTGAGCAGGAATGACGTCTAGCTCAACAACGCCCAGGCATCAGTCCAGTTTGAACCTGTAGCTGGCGCATAGTGCGCTGGTGATTGGCTGCACCAGCCTGCATAGGGGTAGGGCTTGCACTGGTAACGTTTACCGTCACTCCCCTGCACGATGGTGCCGGCTTTGTAACCGGCGATGCCTGCCGGGTAGATGAAATCAACCTGACCTTCGCTGCCACCGCCACCGTTGTTGATATCAATGGCGAAGCTGTAATCGGCCGTTACATTGCTGCGTTCGTACACCCGGTTATCCATATTGCTTTGTACGGGATTGATACTTCCGTTGTTACCAAGGACACCGACTTTCACGTACTGCGAAGCCGCATTCACCTTCTGCGCCAGGTGGAAGGGCCATTGGCTGGCGCCTGTCATTCCACTGGCCAGGGTGATGGTGTGGGTTTCCAGGTCTTTGAAATCTGGGGCGAACAAGCGGAAGGTTACCTTGCTGTTGACCGGTAGGTCCTGTTGCGCCCGGACTGGGCCGATTTCTTTCCAGGTTGTTGGGGTGGTGACACCGCTGAAGTTCACATCCATGCAGGAATAGAACGCTTCAGGGCTGTCATTACGCTGCCAGATGCTATAGATGACTTGGCGGCCCGATTTTCCTTGTGGAAAGGGACAGGTCATCTTGTAATGCCCGTTCACCAGCGGGTTGTTGGTGATGGTACAGAAGGGCTGGCTTTCCAGATCGGACCACTTCAGCGGCTGGCTTGGGTTGTAGCCATTCCGGGTTACGTAGAACTTGAAATACCTGGTTGAGTGCGGTGCAGTGGCTCTGTAGAGAAAGTCGAACTGGCCATTGGCATTAGGGGCAATATTGGTGGCAGGCCAGTCATCACGCGCGAGGTTGAACCCTTTGTAGGTTTCTTTACCTGCGCCACATAATTTCCCATCGGGCACAACAGCCTGGTGCTGGTCGTTTGCGTTGCCTTGGTTTACCCCATTCCAATCGTAGAAAGCCTGGGTGCCACCCACATCCCGTGCGGCCTTACACGCAGCGGACTTGGGACTCTCAGGCCCTTCCTGGAAACAGTTGTATACCCGGTCCACCGGTATGGCCATCGCACCATGTGCTTGTACCGGCGTACTGACCAGCGTTGTGAGCAAAGGGGCGGCCAGGACAGCCAATGTGGTACTTAGCTTGGCTGGTAAGGTCTGGTATTGGGTATGCATATTGTCTCCTTATATGATGCTAAACAAAGTGCATTGCCGTGGAACGACAATGCTCGGGCTGCGTCACAAATGGAGATGGCATGTTATGCGTCGATATTGTGACGCTTCAAGCAAATAGCCCGACTTACAGATGAGCGGTGGGCGAAACGTTGCTGATCTGCCAGTCTGCTTAGCGTGAAAGGCATTGGTCTAGGATGAAATAGTTGAGCGTGTTGTGCAGCCTCAATAGAGGGTATGCAACAAAACCATGGTCAGTTCTTAGGACCTGTTTACTCAGCTGTGATCAAGGACTTATGCGCTGCTCTGCGCCCTCTTGCGACAGCCGGGGGTGACAAATCGTAAACAAGCTCTTATGTGTTGTTCTGAGTCTGAATCACATCTGTGCAATGAGATTGCGAACAGATTCTTAGAGCGTGTTTTAAAAGTCACGAACAGCCCCATGTGTTCGATTTTGACATGGCTAAAAAAGTAGTCGCAGGAGAGAGCAGCAGTACCCGACCGATTTAAGCGACAAGAAGTGGAAACGGATTGAA
>NZ_JBQXDJ010000137.1:0-3717 GCF_052601015.1 Chitinimonas violaceus
TACTAAGCTCAATCGGCTACGTGCCACCAGCAGAAGCGGAGACAGCTTATTACCGACAGCTAAACGAGCAGGCACAGTTCGCCTGTCTCTAACAACTGAGCCTCCACGAAAACCGGGGGGATTCACTCTTGCTGCCAACGCCTGATGATCACGTCACAATAGGCTTCTGACATTTCCATGCCGTACACCGCGCGCCCAGTACGTTGGCCTGCCATCAGTTGCGAGCCAGAGCCCGAGAAAGGCTCGTAACAGATATCACCCGGTTCAGTGTGCAACTGAATAGGTAGCGTGAATACCCGTACAGGCTTGCTGGTTGGGTGGTCGGTTGTCTCAACCTCGCCTCTAGGTATCTCCCAAATCGTAGTTGGCCAGCCTTCGAAGTCTTCCCGGTTAACGTTGGGCTTACGGCCTTTACGCCAACCAAAGAAGCAGGGTTCATGCGCCCATAAATACACGCTGTGAGTCAGCACGCCTCGACTCTTCGCCCAGATGATCTGCTGATGCACAAAGGCGTCGGCTTTCTCCCATGCCGCTTCAAGCATGGCTTGCCGCCTGGAAGCATGCCAGCAGTACCAGGCAACGTTGTCGTTGATCGCATGCTTTACCGCCACGTCGATGAACTGATCAAAGAACGCCTGCCCTTGCGATGACGCATCCCAATGCGGTTCGTCTGGGTTGGACTGAGGGGTACCCTTCTTATTGTGGTCCCTTGGATGGTTAGTCCCGTCGTAGTCGACAAGGTACGGAGGATCTGTGGCAAACAGCGCTGCCCGTTCCCCATTCATCAAACGGATAACATCCACAGGATTCGTTGAATCACCGCAGAGCAAACGATGTTCACCCAACAGCCATAAATCACCGCGACGAGTGAACGGATTAACGGGTACTTCTGGGATGTTCTCTTCGCCATTTGCAGCAAGGTCAGGCAGGTTGTTCAGGGTGTTGGCTAGGCGTTTGGCTTCCTTGGCGTCAAAGCCAGTCAGGGCCAGGTCAAAGCCACTCTCAGCAAGTGACTTCAACTCGAGAGCGAGCAAGTCTTCTACCCACTCGGATTCTTCCGCGATCTTGTTGTCGAGAATGCGGTAGGCGCGACGCTGTTCTGGGGTTAGGTCAGATTTGACCAGCACGGGAACAGTTGTTGTGTCGGGCCAGTTGGGTATGTCCCAACCGTACTTGTCGACACGTTGTGCAGCAATCAACTTGCCATGCCCGGCGATTACTTCGCCAGTCTCGTCGATCAATATCGGGAAGGTCCAACCAAACTCACGCAGACTCGCTACAAGCTTTGCGATCTGTTCTTCAGGGTGTGACCTTGGGTTTCGCGCATAAGGCGCAATTGACTCCAAGGCGCGTGCTTCAATGTTTGGGTACTGAGTTTGAAGTGATTCCATCTACGAGCGTTCTTCCTGCGACGCTCGACTGGCGTTCGGCTGGGGCGCTCGTGGCACTCAAATGGTTAAAGGTGCCACATCGTGGGCACTTGATATTCAGGCGGGTGTAAATGGCTTCTGCCAGCTTTCGGTGGCAATGACCACAGCGTACTTCCTGCATATAGCGAGTCCTAATCGATATGCTAGGCTCTTCGCCCCTCGCGAGGGTTAGAAGCCTAGGCCAAGGCTCGCAGGCGCAATCTGCGGGTTAAGGCGGTCGGTGTGGTGCTCCTAACATCATGCCGACCGCTTCTTCTGAAGCCGGAAATGCAAAAGGCCCGCTGTTGATCAACGGGCCTAGATGCAACTTCCTGCGGAATATAGCAAAATTAAACAATTCTGCTGCATAAGTCAAGCAGTGCTTAATTTCAATAGAGTGAAACCCTGCAAGACTTACCGCTTACGAACGCTAGCACACCAGTACGCGATTCATTGACAGTATCGCAATTGAGATACAAAATAGCCATAACCTAGGAGTGCTAGAAAATGGCTACACAAACCTCAATGTTGCACATCCGTGTCGACGATCAAATGAAAGCGCAAGCGACTGAAACGCTTGCTGCGATGGGGCTGTCTGTCTCTGATGCTGTGCGCCTGTTCTTGCATCGCGTTGTGGTGGATCAAGCTATGCCGCTTGAACTCAAAGTACCTAATGCTGAAACCCGTGCTGCCATTGAAGAGTCACGTGCAATGATGACCGCACGTCGTGCTCGATTTGTTACACCAGACGCGTTGCTCAATGACCTCGAAAAGAACAGCCGCAAGTAAGCGTGCGCCCATACCGAGGGCGTCAGACTACACAAAAGCATTTCAAAAGGATTGGGAGCGCCTCTCCCGTTCTGGTCGCTATGACATGGTGCGTCTGAAAGAGGCAATGCTTTTATTGATTGCCAACGATGCGCCACTTGGCCCGGAATGGCTCGACCACCCGCTTAAGGGTGATTGGGCCGATCACCGAGAGTGCCATATTGGTGGTGATTTTTTGCTGATCTATCAGATTGAAGGAAACAATATCGTGTTTGTCCGAGCTGGGACACACGCAGACCTATTTAATGAGTGAGTAGCCGTCTCGAACCTAACGGCGAACGTGCAATTCACATCCACCCATCAAACACACACCGTTTGCCATTCCTAGGTGCGTCGCCCGCTGATTACATCCACAAGTGCGCTTTCTGCGCTTTCTGGACTGTTGCGGTTCAACATAGCGCACATGTTCTTGCGCATCACCGATAACTCCCCAGCTGGCCGTGCCGCCTCGCATGGCTGCTGACAGTGCCGCACGGCTTAGGTTATTAAGATTTGGCACTTCGTCCCCTCTATACGCTATGACACAATGGACTTAGAGAGCTTGGTCAGCCCTTTCGGCGTGATGAGCACCTGATCACAAACTTTCTCGGTGCCATCGCTACGCAAAACAGTGGTGGTCTTGTGCGTCAGATACCCGGCCTGAATCTTGTCTTGGTACGCGACATTGCTATTGCTCCCTGGACGCCTGAAGATCCACCGCATCTCACGCAACCAATTGCAGAACTTGTTGGGTTGCTGTTGCAGCACCTTCGCTGCACTCTGCAGATTCAAAAGCCCATCGGTATTTGCAATCCGGTCTAGCGCCTCCGCCTTGGGTGCTGCCAATGCCAGCAGGGCTTCTGCCTGTTCCTTCTTATATTCCAGATCCGCGGCAAGGCGCAGTGCCTCCGAAAAAGACCGTGGAACGAAGGTCTGTGCGGAAGTATTCGCCATCGCATCGTATGCTCGGATGACCTTAAGGTGAAACGCTGGGCTGATCCACATTGCATAGGCATACACAAGCTCTTTGACGACGTAAGTTCCTTGCTGCAAACCTCCCTTAATGACCGATAGCGGAATTCCGCTATCGCTTAAAAATTCAGCAATCAGATCGCGAGTCTGTTGGTTGCTCAACCAATACCGAGGCTGATGTTTCTGTTCCTCACCTGATGCTTTGTGAAGATCATTCAAGCAGTAACGACCCTCAGCGTCGGTACGAATCGTGGTGTTGGCAATGGACAATGGATGCATTGAAGTTCTCCTAATCAGGTTAAAAATTGAGTGCGTTCTTTAGTCGTCGCGAACCAGTCCGTCGCCAAGCACATCGCGTAAACGGTCCAGCGCTTGCGTTTCCAGGCCAATCAGCCGGTCTCGCATGTTGCGGCTGACCGAAAACTGACCCAGCCAAAGTGCTAGTGCCGATTCAAAACTGACCCAGGTGTTCTACTTGCCCTGCCTAATTTCTAGGCAGGAGAGAAAGGGTGATCACCATGGAAATGTT
>NZ_JBQXDJ010000138.1:0-3637 GCF_052601015.1 Chitinimonas violaceus
GGGGCTATGCCGCCAAGGATTGGAAGACGGCCATGAACCAATTCGCTATTCTTTACGCGGATCGGTTTATTCGATCATCCGTGTGAATCTCAAACCCGCCTTGAACACGGAAATCCTGACACCCCCTCGAAGCGCGCTGTTACTTATACCCACGATGTACGCTGGCCTAACCGCACGATTCCTTATGTGTTGACAAATGCTTCACCCAAAACCCGTCAACTATTCCTTGAAGCAGCCAAAGAAATCTCCCGAAACAGTGCGCTCCGGTTTATGGAACGAACGGATGAGCAAGAATTTATCTATCTCGTCGATACACCACATGATGAAGTGGATTGTTCCACTTTTATTGGTAGAGGTACCAATGCCATCACATTAACACTAGGTTGCCAGCACCCGAGTATTGTTCTGCATGAACTCATGCATGTAGTGGGATTCGCTCATGAGGATCAACGCTTAGACCGTGATCAGTACGTTACTGCAGATGACAGTAATCCGATTCTGGGCAAAGTTTCAAATGCTTTGCATGTGGGGCCATACGATCTAGATTCGGTGATGCATCACACGTTCGGTAAAGATTTGTCGTTGAAAAATCCCACAGCCAAGGTAAGGGCGTGGCCTCGCGATACCCTCTCCAAGGGGGATATAGCGGCCCTTGAGGCGCTCTATGGGGGTGTCCCAAAAAATACAGGACCCATGCCCACAGACAACGGCTTAAGCGTGGTCGTGAGTAAGCGTCGGTTGGTATTGGCGCAAAATACTACGGGCGAAGTCGGATTACAGATACTTCCTGCTGTTCAGCTTTCCATTGAGCCACAGATTAAGACGTCTAATGATTTTATCAAAGTTAACTCAATTCGAGATGGTGGGAATAACTTTAAGCTCAGCATAAGGACAGAGCCTTACGGAGGCGGAACAAGTAAGATATTTTTCCATTTCCGTACAACGGATGGGAAAGCGGGAACAGCAGTCATTGATGTTGAAATTGTCAAACCCCAAGAACTGCCCCAGTCTTTCCGGCAACTGGTTTCAGCCTGGAAACCAATAGGTAGTAATCAGAAGCAATGTCTTGAAGCCCGTCAGCAAGTTTCATATGGTGAACGATTTCCTAATCCTCTTAAGGTGGAAGAGGAAGAATTTATTGCATTCTTAAGAGATACCCCGATGTCGGCGGTACTCGCGCCCTGTGATAGCAACAAATCGTTGCAACTATGGAAGCAGGATGAGTTGGGGCGACTGCTTAGTTCCACAGATATGCACTGCCTTACCCTGGCTGAACCACTCACCAACAATGCGACTGATTCCGCCCATATCAAAATCACTAATGAATGTAACCAAGACCAGCCACCAGCAACAGCTAAATGGCTTTATGAAGACGGGAAGTTAATCAACGCTGCTTATCCTCGCTCTGCCTTGTCCTATACGGCTGGTGAGGTGCCAGCGCTGTTCCCGAAAGAGAATCGGCAAGTGCCATGGCAGCAATGGATTTGGTATTGAAAAAGCGCTGAGAAGCAGGGGCGGCGGTTCAGTAGTGAACCACCGCTCTACATTTAAGTAACGTCCTTTGTTTTATGAGGCACCTCTTACAATCAAAATCGAACAGGTTTTCGCACCCGCATGATGCGTTGCAGTATGTAGCTCTTGGACATTTGGGGAATCCCAAAGGGAAGCAAGGATATGAAAGTCCAAACAATCATAGTGAACGGCCTTATAAAATAGTGTAAGTCTGGTATTTCATTTACTGCATTTTATCTTCTCCTAAGCAAATAAAATACGACTCACAACGCCAGTAATTGATAGATACATACCATTTAGTGGTTAATTTATTGAAGTGTAACTGACGTGGAATTTGAAGTAATACGCAGAAGCTAAGAAAAATAACGCGGCGAATGAATTAAGGGAACTAACTACCCCTACGTGATGCCTACGACATAGGTTGGTAAATATTATTTGAGAGGTTTTCCCAACCAGTAGGTGCATGAAAAGGAGAGTATTGTGAATTGGTTTGTCGAGTGGGGGCGTAAAACCTATAACTATTATATAAAATCTACTAAACTTGTTTTAATCTCTATTGTCCTTATAGTTGGCAGTACAGCAGTAGCCTCACCCAAATACGTTTACAGGGCAGTTGAAAGAATTCCTGCTCAAAGTCCAGAGAGGATTTTCAAAGAAGGATTTAAATCAAAAGGGGGAAATGATAACGTCGCAGCCCATACAGCTGGTTATTCTCTCGTAGGTACAGGAGCAGATAGTGCCTTTGTGTCTACAGCATCGAGCTTAGCGTATCTTGATGATCTACGAGAAGGTAATGTACTTCCAAATAGAATCTATATTTATACCATTAGGGCAGATCAGAATTTTTATTCAATCAATAAATCTCTCAAAGCGTTACCGGACTATGAGACTATTATGGATACTTATGATTTGAGCTTTGATTCTGATCCCGACCATCAAGAGTATGTAGCATTAAGACAAATTCCAACTCAGAATATTGTTAGTGCACAGGTTGCTACTTGGGATACAGAGCTGGATCGCTATGTCATAGATCAAAACAGGAGCTTTTCCAATCCGAACTATATAGAGGCAGATACGTATGCAAACAACGAGCCTTATCATCGGGTTATATCTGACCAAACTACAGTTGTAGTTAGTGCAAATTCCACCGAAACATGCAAACATTCAGGCGCCTCAGCATTTGGGAAAAAGAAGAAAAGAAGTCTTCATTCTTTTTGTTACGTCCCTTTTGGATTTTGTCCTGATGCAATAGAGGGCGGGCTAGTTGCAGATGGCGCCAATGGTTGCTTCCAAACAAAAAGGATATCGATAAGCAAGTATGGTCCCTATAGAACAAATTGCAATGTGCTTAGCTATTATATTAACTGTTATCTATATGAACAAAAGACAGATAATTATGTTGGTAGATTTGCAGGAAACTTCTTTCCGTTCACTTTTTTTGGAAGGAACTGGGGGAGTGACATTTACTTTTCTGAAGCAGTAAGTGCTTTGGTTAGAAAAGGCGATAAATATGGCATCAAATTTAGAGTTGGTGGCAATGGAAATGGGGTAGTGGTTGATACCGGCTATGGGAAGATTATAGCTGGAGATGCAGGGCTAAGTGCTATCGGAGGCGGTGGCGGTTTAGATGGGGCATTTTTGCCTTAACTGTTTCTTCAACAGAATGGTGAGACGGTAATCCCCCCATTTTTAAGGGGAGTCAGAAGTAGCGCTATGCGACCATGGCCAGCCGCTGTATTGGGGTAATACCGCCCAAGGCCATGTTAGGGCGTTCGTGATTGTAGAACCAGATCCAATCCGTTGCGTAATCCTGAACTTCTGCGATCGACTCGAACAGGTAGTGACCAAGCCAATCGTAGCGCACAGTACGGTTGAAGCGTTCAACGTACGCGTTCTGTTGCGGCTTGCCAGGCTGGATATGATCAAGTCGAACTCCCTTTCTCTGTGCCCATTCACTCAGTATCTTGCCAATGTATTCCGGCCCATTGTCACTGCGGATTGTTTGCGCTGATTGAATATTGACCCACCCTGCCGATTGAATATTGACCCAGTGATGGTTGCCGCCGTTTGACCGGCGACTGTGCATAACTATATCTCTACGGGCTAGTCTCACCCGTGGATTTTC
>NZ_JBQXDJ010000139.1:0-3630 GCF_052601015.1 Chitinimonas violaceus
CGACGCCGCTACCGGTTGCCGAGTTACCGGCCAGCCCGGTACCCCCTGCGCCGCATTGCGACCTCAGCGCCGAGGTGAGCGAACGGGAAGTGGTCATGCAGTTAGGTGGGCGACGTTGGCGGGTGCGAGGTTTGCCCAAGAATCTGGCGGTAGGGGTGCTCAAGGTCAATCTGATGGTCAGTGAGGGCGATGAGTACCACGTTGACACGCTGGACCTGTATGCAGCCAGGGCGCGGAGCTTGTTTCTACAACAGGCCGCCGTCGAGCTGCGAGCGTCAGCGGAGGCCCTGAAGGCCGAGTTAGGGCGGGTGTTGCTCAAGCTGGAGCAGGTGCAAGACGAGGCTATCCAACAAGCCTTAACGCCACAAGCGCCGACGATGCCGACCATGAGTGAGGAAGAGCAGCAAGCCGCACTGGCGCTATTACAGGCACCGGACCTACTGGGGCGGGTGCTGGCGGACTTCGAGCAATGCGGCATTGTTGGCGAAGCGACCAACAAGCTGACGGCCTATTTAGCCGCCACCAGCCGCAAGTTGGATAGGCCGCTGGCGGTGGTGGTGCAATCGTCGAGTGCGGCGGGTAAATCCAGTCTGATGGATGCGGTATTGGCGTTTATGCCGCCGGAAGAGACGGTGCGCTATTCCGCCATGAGCGGACAAAGCCTGTTTTATATGGGTGAAACCAATCTCAAGCACAAGATACTGGCGATAGCGGAAGAGGAAGGCGCGAGCCGGGCCAGCTATGCCTTGAAGCTGCTGCAATCGGATGGCGAGTTGACGATGGCCAGCACGGGTTCCGATGCCAATGGCAATCTGGTGACGCAGGAATACCGGGTTGAAGGCCCAATGAGCCTGTTCATGACCACGACGGCGATTGATATCGACGAAGAATTACTGAACCGTTGTTTAGTGCTCTCGGTAGACGAAGGTCGTGAACAAACCGCAGCGATTCATCGTCGGCAACGGGAACGGCGCACGCTGGCGGGCTTCCTGGGTAAGGAAACCAAGGATGCGGTGCTGGCATTGCAGCGTAATGCCCAGCGTTTGTTACGTCCCTTGGCGGTGGTGAACCCCTTTGCAGATCAGCTGACCTTCCTGGATGACCGCACACGGACACGGCGCGACCATGAAAAGTATCTCTCCCTGATCGACACGATAGCCTTGCTGCACCAGTACCAACGCCCAATCAAGACCTTGGTGGTGGGAGATCGGCAGATTGATTACGTGGAAGTGACTCCGGAGGACATTGCACAGGCCAATAAGCTGGCGCATGAAGTGCTGGGGCGTAGCCTGGATGAATTGCCACCGCAGACGCGCAAGCTCTTAGCCTGCGTTCAACAGCTGGTGCGCGAGCGTGCCGACACGACGCAATTAGGGGTGCAGGACATCCGCTTCAGCCGCGCCGAGGTGCGTCACGCCAGCGGGCTATCGGATACGCAATGCCGTTTACATCTAGATAGATTGGCCGCCCTGGAATACCTGCTGGTTCATCGCGGTAGCCGAGGGCAAAGCTTCGAATACGAATTGCTGTTTGATGGTGATTTGGCGGCACACAGCCCGCAATTGGCAGGGTTACTGGATGTCGACACGCTGACGGGTATGGGTACGACAGAAAGTTCGCGGGGGGTAGACCCCCAGTTCGCGGGGTCAACGCGGCCCCAAAACGGCCCCAACGCGGGGGGGTCGCGGCGTGAAGATTCCTGCGAATCGTCAGATGTTACGGTGGTTTTAGCGGAAACGTTGGATGCAGATGAAAAAATAAGGGTGGGGGGGTATGTAAACCCCCTTGAGCCGGTCGTAGTCGTATCGTCATTGGCTCACGTGTCGGGGTTGCCGGTAGAAGGCGCAGGCTATGCCGCGTAAGGGTCAGAAACTCAAGACACGCCAACGCCGCCCAACCAAGCCGGTCGTGCCCCGGCGTCAGGTGGCCGACCCGCTGGCGCATCACCCGATGCTGGCTTATATGGCGGCGCACTTCGAATACTTGCGGGTCAAGGGTTACTCGGAATACACGATTAAGGCGCGTCACGGCAGCCTGCGCCGCTTTATAGCGTGGTGCGATGAGCGTGGGCTGATGCAACCGGCAGACGTGACCAAGCCGGTGCTGGAACGTTACCAGCGCTATTTGTTCTATTACCGCAAGGCGGATGGCCAGCCGCTGACGCATTCTAGCCAAGTGGGCTGCTTGGGACCGCTGAAGACGTGGTTTAAATGGCTTGCCCGAGAAAACTATCTGTTGTTCAACCCAGCGAGCGAAATCGACCTACCCAAGCCGTCGAAGAAGCTACCGCGAGCCTTGCTGTCGGTACAGGAGGTGGAAGCGATCCTGGCGCAGGCGGAACCCAATACGCCGTATGGGCTGCGAGACCGTGCCTTGCTGGAATTGCTCTATAGCACGGGGTTACGACGGCTGGAGGCGTCGAACCTGGCGTGCTATGACGTGGACCTGCACCGTCGGCTGGTGATGGTACGAGAAGGCAAAGGGCGCAAAGATCGGGTAGTGCCGATTGGGCAGCGTGCGCTGGCTTGGCTGGATCGTTACCTGATGGAATCCCGCCCGCAGTTGCTGACGGTGGATGAAACGGCGCTGTTTCTGAGTGACTACGGCGAGCCGATGACCCCGGCGCATATCTCGCTAAAGGTCAAGAAATACATGGGCTTTGCTGGGGTCAACAAACCCGGCAGTACCCATTTGCTACGCCACGCGATGGCAACCCATATGCTGGAAGCGGGTGCCGATGTACGGGTGCTGCAAGCCTTGCTAGGCCATGCCAACCTGTCCACGACAGAGGTTTATACGCACGTGAGCATTGAGCATTTACGGGCGATACACGATGCGACGCACCCGGCGCGGCTGACGCGTCAGGACGAGACCCCGGCTCCGTTTCCCCCTGGCTTACGTGCGACAGCGGCGGCGACGTTGCTGGATGCGCTGGCAGAAGAAGACGACGACGCCGACAGTCTGGCGTAGTCCTTCCCCTTATTCCCTATAAAAACTGAACCAAAGGAGGCCATTGTGCTGACCATCCGACTCCCTGCGGACATTGAAAACAGGCTGGAAACGTTATCGAAAACCACGGGACGCACGAAGACGTTCTATGCTCGGGAAGCGATTCTGGTGCACTTGGAGGCGTTGGAAGATCACTATGAAGCGAAGCAGCGCTTGGCAGATTTAAGGGCAGTCAGACCCCATGGGATGACGCTGGAAGAGGCGCTATCGCACTATTGGGTGGAAGATTGATGACGTCTTGGTGTTGCTTCCTCCCTTCTCCTTAGCCGCTTGCCGCTAGTCTAATTCCCCCGCTCGTTTCCCCTAACCCGCAGCCTCTTTGCGGGTTTCTTGTGTCAAAATCCGCCCCCTTCGCTAAGGCGACTTAGCCGTGTTCTTTAAAAACAGCGCCTGGAAAAAATTGCCCTTGAAGGTGCAGTTTTAGGCCAATGGCTGCGTTGAAAGCGTGATGGTGTCTAGGTTTGATGGGTTTCTGTACGACAACTCGTGACCGGAAAATCTATCTTCGGAGATGTCCTGGGAAATAGTATCGCCCGCAATAACCGCCAGTGGGTGGAGCCGGCCAAGCCGGTCGTACCAGAACCGAACCGCAGTGAAAAACCGCGTAACTGGCGCGATCTG
>NZ_JBQXDJ010000140.1:0-3368 GCF_052601015.1 Chitinimonas violaceus
GCACTAACTTGATGGCTTCCGCTCGGTATTCCGACGTATAGCTTTGTGTTTCTCTCTTACTCACCGCAGCCTCCTGTTGGCTCAAGTTTACCAATCAGGTGTGTCTACGGAATTCAGGCTACCTCATAGGTCTCTGTTTTTGCCCCATCAACAAGTACTGTGAAGGTATAGCTTTGACCGTTTAATAGTGTCTTGTCGCCATTCCGATATTGACGGAATTTATCAAACGTATCAGCCGTTTTTGAACCTCCTCCCTCAGTAGTGCCACCTCCCGTCGTCGTACCGCCACCAGTCGTAACTTGGCCTTCCTGCCAGAACGACTGAACACGATTGTCACCATTTCTGAATGGGGTATAGCTAGTACAAGTAACAGGAGCACATGTACTGCCATAGATCGGTGGATACTCGCTACTCTGTTTACCATCCACCATCACACGGTAGGTGTAGGTCTTGCCTTCGAATACCACTTGGTCCAGATTACGGTACCCTTGATTACGGTCGAATTGGCCAGCGTTTTTCGTTGTACCTCCACCACCGGTCGTCCCCCCTCCAGTCGAGCCTCCCCCGGTTGTGCCCCCTCCTGTTGTGCCACCACCGGTAGTACCCGTACCCCCAGGGGTCCAATATCCAACTTGGTCATACCACTTATAAGGGGCTTCCTTATTGCAATTTAACGGAACACACTGCCAACCACGAGTTGAACCTGTAGTACTAACTTGACCCTTTTCCAATAAGGTATAGGTATAGGGCTTCCCGTAGATCAGCACCGAATCGTTATGCTTATATTCCTTATCCTTATCAAAAGTTACTTTACCTATTCCACGATTCGGGTTGGGTAAATTACGACCACTTGAGTATCTGGCGCCAGCAAATGTTCCACCATCCTTTACCGTATCCAACCACTGATTAAACTCATTGTCGTAGCGCGTACCAATATCGTTAAATATCAATTTTGTATACGCTTCTGGTTGAGCCGTACGCAACGTAATTAACATTTTTTCCACATCATCACGGTGCCGCTCAAACATAAACCTTACTGCCAAGTATCCCCAGTCATAGATACGAACAGTATCATATCCGTAAATGTTACTGAATATATCACTTAGTTTGTAGGTCTTCTTAGCTGCTTGTATCACTGCCTGTGAATTAGTATTTTCTCTAGAAAAGTATTCTGCAACCCCTTCTTGCCACCATATCATTCGAGGCTCTTTGGCAAAAAATGCTGCATAATCACCTTGATTGAATACATTATCCAGATAGTGAATGAACTCATGCTTCAAGTTCCAAATGTATTGCCCTGCTTTTTCACCTGTTCCATTTCCATCTATACCTTCTTTATGGAAGGCCCAAAAGTGCTGGATATTCCCAAGCTGTTCTGGATTTCCTGAAAGTTGATATCCACCATTATTAGTATCTATTTCATAGATACTGCTGCCGTATTTTACATAATCTTCTTTATTCTTAAATAAAACCATTTCCAAGCCACTATCATACCTCGGTCTTTCTGTAGTACCAGAAGACATATATGCCTTATCTGGACTGACACCAAATAGGGAATAAACGAACAATTTCTCTTCAGGTAATATCAAGCTACAAGCTTCATCTAGTCGGTATGCTGGGATTTCTGGTTGAGCAATGATTTTTACATAGTCAGAACAAGACTTCTTGGCTGTCAAATTCTTCTCTATCCAGTTCTCCTTTGCACCGCAAATATTATATTCTGCACAGTTACTTTTCCCTGTCTTCTTGTCCGCATCATACTTATCTATGGCGCCCAGCACAGCAGCATATACACTCCCTCCCTTTCCACTAGAATCAAAACTTCTTAAAATGTCCTTTACTTCCGATTTAATTCTTGGCTTAAATTGTTATTGGTACATGCCCGCAGCCAGATTGGTAGCTGCTTTGCCAAGTAGAACTTCGTTCTTCGTCCCCAACAAGGATCGATTATTTTCAAAGAAATTTTTAAATGCGGAAAAATAAGAATAGTCACTTCTAACTATTTTGTTAGCCTCAATCCTAAAAGCTGGTACATCTTTTATATATGGACTATTAAGATCAACATTCGTAACCGAATTCCAAGTATAAAACATAAGATCAACAGACTCAGACGATACTTCGTCTTTAAAGTCATCGCCTCTTACCTCTAGCAATTTAGCTTTCAGCATAGGCAGATAATTTGCATAATCCTCAGCATAGTAAATTATTCTATAAGCATTTCTTAGACGTTGCTTATTATCCGAATCGGTCGATCGACTAGTTGGGCTATTAAACATCAACTCGAAACCCTGCTTAAGTCTTTGCTTCACCGCATAGCTAAGTTCAGGCTTATTTTTTTCATAGAACCGATATTCAAAACCGGCTAAGAGATATCCCATAATACCAATGAGTTCATCGGATTTATAATAGCTGTCATAACTATTGGTCAATCGGACGAACTCATCTGAAACAGTCTTCATCTTTGATTCTTCAAACAAAGAACTCTGATAACTTTTGCTCAGGAAAATGTCAGTATAACAATTAAGTGAATATATCTCTTTAATTAATCTATCACCATTTAATGCAGCCACCTCGCCAATCCTACATGCTTTATTAAGCGCCTCCGCTGCGACATTTTTTCCCTTTACTTCGCTTTGCTGCTTAGCATTTGGTAAGCTGCGCTCGTATTCGGGTATTTCTTGCCGATGCGAAACTACCGGTTTAATTTGGTTGGGAACACCAACATCCGCCAGCGCAGGGTGGAATAAAGCCCCTACCATAAGAAATAAAGGAGTAAATCGGTATTTCTTGGCTGTAGTAGTCATCACATCACCTAGTAAAGTTGTAGGCCTCACTCCCCTTTGGCAGCTCTTCAATGCAATTTGAATACGCTATAAGGAGATATCTCGAAAACACCCACTCTTGGTCGTGACACATCATTGGCGGCACAAAATGTCTAGCTACCTATCAAGGCTGTTCAACGTCAATATTTTGCGAGTGCATCCTGTTTCACTTGGCAGCCACTACAAATAGCTTTTAGAACCTGTTCAAAGTCTTTTCATCTAGCTCCAGACCGGCGATGCTTGCCCAATGAGAACCCCTTACCCCAGCGATATCAGTCGCGAACAATTCGAAGCCATCCGCCCCTTGCTGGAAAACGCCCGTAAAAAAACCAGTCCTCGCCGAGTCGACCTATACGACGTATTTTGTGCCGTCCTCTACCTACTCAAGAGTGGCTGCCAGTGGCGCATGTTGCCCAGCGAGGTTGGCGCGGCCCGTGTGAAACAGGGGCGCAACGACTCGCCGACGTTATTGATCGTGGACGCACAGAGTGTAAAGAATACGGATACAGCGGGACAGAAGGGCTATGACGCAGGCAAAAAGGTATC
>NZ_JBQXDJ010000141.1:0-3319 GCF_052601015.1 Chitinimonas violaceus
GCACTAACTTGATGGCTTCCGCTCGGTATTCCGACGTATAGCTTTGTGTTTCTCTCTTACTCACCGCAGCCTCCTGTTGGCTCAAGTTTACCAATCAGGTGTGTCTACGGAATTCAGGCTACCTCACTATGGTTTAGTAGTTCGGTGTTTTTTGGGTGACAATGATTAATACATCAAAGCTTGTAGAGAGTTGCTTACGATAATTCTTGAACTGCTACCAAGGTAACAACGCCTTGGTAGCGACAGAGAATTACTGCTCGTAAGTGGCTTCGATTGCTTGCTGATTTTCACGAATCTGGTTTTTCAGCATGACAACCTGCTCGCGTTCTTTAAAGCTGGAGTTGACATTCTTCGCCACCCACCAGACAAGGCCTGCAATTGCGAGGCCGCCGATGATGGCGGGGAAGACACCGCCAGTAACTATCCCGCTTACGATCAAACCAACGGGTATACCTACAGCAGCGACAGCTGTTGCAGCGCCACCCACTGCCAAGCCAATGCCCAAGGTGGTAGCGATGCGTGTCGGCGTTATCTTGAAGAACGCATCTCTGATCCCGGAGAGTATTGTTCTACCAACGGGGGGTGTTTCAGGAAGCCGTTTCTCAATTTCTTTTAATTGATCAGCCGTAGCACCTTTAATCATCCGACCTACATCACTGTTACTGAGCTGAAGCCATTCTGGACGCTGTTGGCGATTGATGGCGGTAACATCGGCAGCAAGCTGGCGTGAGACGCCGGCTAATTTCTCAGTGGTTTTCAAGGTTTTGCTGATATCACTGGTAGCCAAAGGCGGGACCTTCTCGATAGTTCCCGTGTGGGCCTTCAGCATGGTCTGGTAGTTTTCGACGAACTTATCCCTGGTTAGGCTGGCCAGTTCTTTTTTCAATTGATCGAACTGCTCATTCAGCCGTTCAATCAAGTTGGTTCTTTCTCCCTCTAGCAGGTTCTGCTTAAGTACTGCATCAATATTGGTTTGATGCTGGCGTTCAGCAGTTTCATAAAGCTTGGCTAGGCTATCGTGGATTTTACCAATGTTGCCAGGGACATTTTCTTCGCTTTTACCCTTGAAGAATTTCTCAAAGCTGAATGAACTAACGGCCCTACCGAGGTTATGGATAAACCCACGTTCATAGGTATCCGTAATGCTTTGCAACGTTTCCAAGTAGTTCCCGCGTGCCGTAGCGATTATTTGCTTAGCTACTGCGGAATTATTATCGAATGAATCGGGAAAGGGATTGGCACCAAGGGCTTTTGCCGCATAAGCATCATGCGCTTTTTTTACTGCGCCGCGGATTTTGTCGTTGGTGCGGGCAGCCACCTGATCTGGATGATGACGTTGCCCCACTCGTTTCAGATCATGTTCCAACGCTTCGTGAAATTCAGCTGAAGCTTCGGCGACATTATTTTGGAATTTATCGACCCGATCGCTGGTTTTGACACAATGGGCTATACGCTGAAAAAAGTGAGTGAGGCTGCGGTCGTTTAAGCTCACAGCATGGTCGTCTTTTAGTTGCTCGACAGTTTCTCGTGCACTCTCCTGATCTTTTTCCACGCGACCATAATGTGCGATGACTTGCGCGACGGAACTAAGGTCCTCCATTGGTAAGTTATGCCGTGATGGAGCGCTGAGATGAGTCAGCACTAACCCCATTGCATGCCTCTTCATAGGAACAATGTCGTTACCTTTACCTGGACGATGAAGGGCTGGTTCTGCAGCATCGTTGATGATTTTTTCCAACGCTTTTGGTGTAATCAGCTTGATATCCAGATGACTGAATGCAAAGCCAGACATCGTGGTATAGAAGCTACCTTTGTCTTTGTGCTGTGCCTTGAATTCATCAAACAGCTGTTGTAATTCGCCGACTGTCTTCGGGACGATTTTCCATTCTGCTTTCTTACCATCTGGACTCAATTTGACGTAACGCGCAATCGTTGTGCTCTGTTCAATGTCGCGCTTTAGCTTGTCAACATGCCCACTTTTTTCACCGACGTATTCGTTGAGAAGACCCATGAAGACTTTATCAACACCGGGCTCCAGTGGTGCTTCCTGCGTAATGGCATCAGTTCTGGCTGCTTCTACATTGGTGGTATGGTCGGCTGCAGCTGTGTGCGCTTGCTTAGCAGTATTGTGGGAGGGACGTAGGGCATTCAGTATTGAAACAGCCTTGGATGTCTTTGCTGTATTACCACCCTCGGTACCTTGTGAGGATTCGTGTTTTGTAAGAGATTCTGCTGCAGGCTTATTTGACGCTTTAGTGTTTTGTTCAGCGAATGGGTTTTTCTCATCTAGATCTAGAGGGAAGTCCAGATTCACCGCGTCTGGGTTGAGTGCCTCGATCTCATCACCAAAGGGATTAGTGGTGGGCAGGGCTTGCACTACTTCTTGTTTGGTCGAGGTTACTTTGGTTGACGATTGATCCGATGTGGTGGGCAGATTGTCAACCTCAACCTGAGCCAGTGGTGCCGCATTCTTCCACGCTGCTTTCAACTGATCAATCAGGCTGTCCTTTTCCGTGGAAAAACGGTCTTGATGATGGCCGGCTTGCTTCAATGCACTTTTCAGCTCGGCAAAGTCAGTCTCGGTCAATGTAGTTTCTTTAAAGACCACATTCTTACCATCCAACGTTATGAATCTGGCGATGCCTTGATATTTTTGGATTTCACTGGCCAAGCGATCGGGTTTTCGATCGGCATACCTTTGCAATACTTCCGCCAGTGGTGCAGAACTGCGTGTAAGGTTCTCAGATTGGGGTAGATTCTGAGTGGCTTTGCTTGTCCCGGTTGTCCCCTTATTCTCCAGTAGGTTGGCTATGTTGCTGGTGAACTTCGATATCCTATTACCGCCGCTTGAAGCGACTTTGAATTTCGGATTGTCTTGCTTCGAAGTCTCAACAGCTGAGGCACTGTCATTTGGACCTTGGACGGAAGATTTAGTAGCGGCACTGACCTGAGGCATGATGCTTTCCTTTCAAAAACCAATCACAGCATCCACCACACTGGTGTAGCGGCGGAACAAGAGAAGAACGTGGACTATGTATTAATCCCGCGATAAGGCTGAACAGATGTAGACCAAATCAACTAGACATTGCTGAATGAAGCTAAGGCTCTAGAAGGATTAAGACTATGTTGGCCGCATAAGTGCCTCTTCCGGAAATGCACTTTTTCTTTCACAAACGGGTAAGTCGACACTGATGAATCCCCCCGGATAGTGAGGAGGCTCCATTTCTTGAGAGAATGGAGTTATGAAGAAGCCAACCAAGTATTCGCCAGAAGTCAAAGAACGCGCTGTCCGTATGGTTTTTGAACATCGGTCAGAGTA
>NZ_JBQXDJ010000142.1:0-3256 GCF_052601015.1 Chitinimonas violaceus
TTGCTGTACGGGTAGCTGTCGACTTTGAGTGTGACCGCCTGGCCCGCACGGACGAAACCGATATCCTGGTTCAGCACCTGGGCGTCGACCACCAGGGTGTCGTTGTCCGGGGCAATCACCATCAATTGCTGCGCGGTCTGCACCACGCCGCCAATCGTGTGGATGGCCAGCTGCTGGACATGGCCGCTGACCGGTGCACGCAGGATGCGTTGCTGTTCACGTTGGCGGTAACGACTGATATTCAACGTCGCCTCAGCAGCCTTGTCTTCCGCCTCGACCAGCTCGGTCAGCATCTGACGGCGCGTATCAGCCTGGTACTGCCGCTGCTCTGCCTGGATGCGGGCGATATTCGCGCTGTATTGCTCGCTGCGTTGCTGTTCCACCTGCAGGCTTTGTTGCGTGACATGGCGTTCGTTGTCGAACTCCATCCATTGCAACCGTGCCCCCATCTTCTGATCGCTCAGCTGCTTCCAGGCAGCAGCCTTCTCGGCCAACAACGGTAACCGCGCTGCCAGCTTCGATTGTTCCAGCTGACTGGCTGCCAGCACTGCTCGGCTTTCGGCCAGCTGTGCGTTCAACGCGGCAACACGTGCTTGATGGGCGCCGACTTGTTGTTGCAGTCGCAATTGCTGGTTCAAGTCTTGCCCGCTATCCATTTGGCTCCGTGGTGCCGGCGCCAGACCGCGTTCCATGCCTTTCAGTGCCGCTTGCAGCCGGACGATGTCCAGTTGCGCCAGCTGTTGTTGCCGTTGCAACTGAGATAGATCAGCCTGCTGTTCGCTGCTATCGAGCACCACCAACGCCTGACCGGCAACCACATGCTGACCATTGGCTACCTTGATCTCACGCACGATGCCCGCTTCCAATGGCTGCACCGACTTGACACCATGGGCCGGTACCAGCTGACCACCAGCAACAGCGTGGACATCAACCTCTCCCACCCAGGACCAGATCAGCGCCAGCGTGAACAACAGGATGATCAACCCACCGAACGCCCGCCCCGCAGGGGATGCCGGTGTGTCGAGGATCTCCAATGCTGCAGGCAGGAATTCTCGCTGATAGGACTGGGGACGTGCAGCACGCCAGCTTTGCAATGCCGCCAACGCCTGGGTACATGGGTTCAAACGGCGCATGTCGCAGCCTCCTCAAGTTCACCACCAGCCTGTAACGCACATAAGCGTGCGTAACGTCCGCCTTGGGCGATCAGTTGCGCATGACTGCCGTCTTCAACCACCTGGCCGTTCTCGACGGTCAGGATGCGGTCGGCGTGGCGCACAGTAGATAGCCGGTGCGCGATGATCAGCACCGTACGACCCTGGCAGATGGCGCGCATGTTGTGCTGAATGATGCTTTCCGATTCGTAATCGAGTGCGCTGGTGGCCTCGTCCAGAATCAAGATGCGCGGATCAGTCACCAAGGCACGGGCAATGGCAATGCGCTGACGCTGACCGCCAGACAGATTGCTGCCACGCTCTTCCAGTAAGGTGTCATAACCCTCCGGCAGCGCCAGGATGAAGTCGTGTGCACCGGCCAGCTTGGCGGCGTCAATCACCCGTTGCATGCTCATCGCCGGGTCGGACAATGCAATGTTGTCGCGTACCGAACGGTTGAATAGCAGGTTCTCTTGCAGGACCACGCCGACCTGCGTGCGTAACCAGCTGGTGTCCACCATCGCCAGATCGAAGCCGTCCACCATCACCCGACCCGACTCAGGCACGTACATGCGCTGTACCAGCTTGGTCAGCGTGCTTTTACCAGAGCCGGAGGGGCCCACAATGCCGACGGTCTGACCTGCCGGGATATCCAGACTGATACGGCGCAGTACTTCAGGTTTGTCGGCGCGGTAGCGGAAAGTGACCTGGTCGAAACTGAGTCGGCCATCGATGCGTTCCAGGCTGGAACGGTTGGGGTCATAGCCCGGCTCAGTCGGACTATTGAGCACATCGCCCAGCCGCTCCACCGAGATGCGCGCCTGCTGGAAGTCGTTCCACATCTGCGACAGGCGCAATACCGGGGCAGTGACATGGCCGGCGAACATATTGAATGCCACCAGCTGCCCTACCGTCAGACCGCCATCAATCACTGCCTTGGCACCAAAGAATAAGATCAACGCGCTACAGAGCTTGGCCACCAGTTGCACCGACTGACCCGCGATATTGCCCAGATTAGCGGCGCTGAAACTGGAACCCACATAGGCAGCCAGTAGTTCTTCCCAGCGTGCCTGGGTCTGTGGCTGTACCGACATGGCTTTCAGCGTTTCCACGCCGGTTACCGATTCGACCAGGAACGATTGGCTCTCCGCGCTACGACGGAATTTTTCATCGATACGCTTACGTAGGACCGGGGTCACCAACAGCGCGATCAACACATAGAACGGCAGTGACAGCAGTACCACCGTGGTCAGTTGCGGACTGTAGTACCACATCACCACCAGGAACACGACGGTGAACAACAGGTCCATGACCAGCGTCAGCGCTGAGCTGGTGAGGAACTCACGGATGTTTTCCAGCTCGCGTACCCGCGCCACCGTTTCGCCGACGCGGCGTGACTGGAAATAGGCCATCGGCAAGCTGAGCAGGTGGCGGAACAGCTTAGCGCCCAGCTCGACATCGATTCGGTTGGCGGTATGGGAGAACACATAGGTGCGCAAGCCACCCATGATGACTTCGAACAGTGCAATCACCACCAGGCCGATGACCAGCACATTGAGTGTGCTCATGCTCTGATGTACGAGCACCTTGTCCATCACGACTTGAAAGAACAGGGGGGACACCAGTGCAAACAGCTGGATGAACAGTGACATCAGCATCACTTCACCCAACAGGCGCTTGTACTTCATCACCGCCGGGATGAACCAGCTGAGGTCAAAGCGGCCCCCTTGGCCCAGTAACGGTGCGCGCTGGGTTGCCAGGATCAGGTGACCGTTCCAATCGGCCTCAAATTCCGCCAGTGACTGCATCGACACGTCGCCGCTGACACCGTCTTGCAGCAGTACCTGGTCGTCCGCTACCTTGCCCAGCAGTACAAAACTGCCGTCATGACGTTCCGCGATGGCGGGCAAGGGTGTGCGTGCCAGTTGCGCAGCAGAGGCCTTGACCCGACGGGACTTCAAGCCGAGCTGGCGGCATAGCCGTACCAACAGTGCACCGTCAACGGGCTGGCCAGCCAGTTCGCGTTGCAGCTGTTCGCTATTGGCGGGTAAGCGCAGGAATTGCAGCAGGATATTGAGGCAGCCGATTGCGCTGGCGGCGGTATC